>NZ_JBITCL010000011.1:0-266228 GCF_044453165.1 Streptomyces sp. NPDC051740
TGAAGGAGATGCTCCTGGACGCCAAGGAAGAGCTGACAGCCTTCGCCGACTTCCCCCACCAGCACTGGAAGAAGATCCAGTCGACCAACCCGCTGGAGCGCTTAAATCGTGAGGTCAAACGCCGGGCCGACGTCGTCCAGGTCTTCCCCAACGATGCCGCCGTCGAACGCCTCGCCACCGCCGTCCTGATCGAGATGCACGACGAGTGGATCGCCTTCCCCCGCCGCTACCTCTCCAACGAGAGCATGGACAGCCTCTATCCAGACAAGACCACCCTGCTGCCCGCCACCGACGAATGATCGCCTACACCACACCACGGGGCACGACCTGCGCGGGGCTTCGGCGATGCAACCGCAATGAAGTATCTCCAAGCGGCTCATCATCCGCACCGCTTTAAACAGGACCCAACACAGGCCTGACCAGCGCTGGTCTCCGGCGGCATGCCGCCGGAGAACACAGGACGATCAGACTGTCAGGTGCTTCGCGAGGTCGGTGAGGCTGCTGAAGATCGGAGTGTTGAACTCCTTGTCGAGATGGGCACGGTTGACCGCGGTGTCCCACGCCTTCTTATCCGTGACGACCACGTCGCAGTACGGAATCGCGATCGACAGCGCGGCTATGTCGCGCAGATCGTTGATCGTCCAGTTCCGGTGCACGTCCTTGAGATAGTGGAAGTGCATCATCGTGACGACCTTGCGGGACGGAAGTGCCATCAGGAAACTCGTGAGATCGTCCCGGCTGTGAAACGGACCCTGCTTCACGAAGCCGGCGCTCATGAGCGCACGGGTGTAGTTGTCGATGATGTCGAAGCTGAGCTGGCGGGCGACGATGGCGTCCATCGATCGCTTAGCGATTTCCGGGACGGTGCGCAGTGTGTTGATCATGACGCTGAAACTGGCGAGCTGATCGTCCGCGACGCGCCGGGCCGCATAGGGGTCATAATCCGGGATCGCGGACCGAAGAGTCCCGGGTGGCCCCCTCAGGACCCAGTACTCGGTGGTCGCGTTCGCCGAGGCCTCGAACTCCGACACTGACATCCCCAGGCGGGTCTCCAGCTCTTGGCGGTTCTCCTCCGTGATTCCGTTCAGCACCATCCGCTTGGCCTCGCCGAACGCGAACCCCACGCCGATACCGAATTTCGTCACCTTCTTGGGGAAGGCGGGGCGGCCGAGCCGGCGGTTGAGCTCCAGCGCCAGTTCCTCATCGACGATCTTAGACCTGGGTGCCATGGTCACGAACCTGGACAACAAGGCCATCGCGTCCGCCGCCCGCTCGCGGTGAGCGTCGCGGGGATTCTCGGTCAACTCCATGTAGTGCACGGTCGAGAGGGGAAATATGACCTCTCCCCGCTCGACATGGCCCTGGAACTGCTTCAGAGCCGTGACGTGGTCGGGGTTCTGCGGGTTGCCCGCGAGTGCGTCTCCGAGGGCATACCAGTGGTTCAGGTCGAGATAGACCATCAGCGGAAGGGGTGTTGCCATGCCCGCGATGCTAGGTCGCCCAATCGCCTGATGCATCGGACTTTTCCCGTTGCGCGAAGCCCGTCCGGCAACGAGTGGATCAGCTGGTATATCTCCATCTTGAAAACGGGAACCCGCCGGTCTCTTCGCCCTGAAGAGCTCCGACACCTCCGAGTTCGGCGCGACAGGGCCTCAGGAATCCGCGAACCCGTCGGCTTCCACGGCCGCCGCGCTGGACGACCTCACCGGTGCTACCTGGGGCACGGTGGATGAGCGGCTGCGTTTCCGCCTGGCGAGGGTCGCGGCCTGGGCCGGACATGAACCTCAGCTGACCCACTCCACCCTCTGTACGGAAGGGCCCGCACGGCTTGCCGTGCGGGCCCTTCCGTGTCATCCCTGCTTTGCGGACGCACACGCCCTAGGGGGAGTGCGTCCCGCCTCCCAGGTGGGAGACAAGTGGGAGATGATCATGGCGTGGTGCTGCAATCAGGCGCTAGGAAATGCTAGATAGCGCTACCTGCGCGGCCCTGGTTCAGCCGCCGGATTCGCCCGCGTGCGGGCTCAGCGCACCCATGCTGACCAGCATAATCACCACTATGCCGAGGGCGATGCGGTACCAGACGAAGGGCATGAAGCTCTTGGTCGAGATGAACTTCATGAACCAGGCGATCACCGCGTACCCGACGGCGAAGGCGATCACCGTCGCGAAGAGCGTCGGGCCCCAGGAGACGTGCCCGCCCTCCGCGGCGTCCTTCAGCTCGAACGCCCCGGAGGCCAGCACCGCGGGGACGGCGAGCAGGAAGGAGTAGCGGGCCGCGGCCTCGCGCCGGTAGCCCATGAACAGACCGCCGCTGATGGTGGCGCCGGAGCGGGAGACACCCGGGATGAGGGCCATGGCCTGGCAGATGCCGTAGATCAGGCCGTCCTTGACGCTCAGATCCTTGAGTTCCTTGCGCTGCTTGGCCACACGGTGCCGGCCGCCGCTCTCGCTCCGCGCCGCGAGGCGGTCGGCGACGCCGAGCACGATGCCCATGCCGATCAGCATCGTCGCGGTGAGCCGCAGATCACGGAACGGCCCCTCGATCTGGTCCTTGAGCGTCACCCCGAGCACGCCGATCGGGATCGAGCCGACGATGACGAGCCAGCCCATGCGCGCGTCCTGGTCGCGGCGCATCTCCTTGTTCGTCAGCGAGCGGGTCCAGGCCGACAGGATCCGCCCGATGTCCTTGCGGAAGTAGATCAGGACCGCGGTCTCCGTGCCGATCTGGGTGATCGCGGTGAAGGCCGCGCCCGGGTCCTCCCAGCCGGAGAAGGCCGCGGTCAGCCGCAGGTGCGCGCTGGAGGAGACGGGCAGGAACTCGGTCAGCCCCTGGACGAGTCCGAGGATGAGTGATTCGAACCAAGACATGAGGTAACGGAGTCCAAGTGCCGATCGTGGGACGGGCGACGGCGCACCGCACCGCCGTGAGCGGTGACCAGGGGCGCCGAGGGGGAAGCGTAGCGCCCCAAGATGAACAGCCCCGACACAGGGGCTTCACGGCCCCGCCCCTGACGGAAGGCGACGGCTCAGGCCGCCGTGGGGCCGCCCACCGTCCACCCCGGCGCCTGCGGATGCGAGGTCAGGTCCTCGTGACGCGCCTCGTCGCCACAGGCCCGGCAGGTGACGACCGGGACGAATTCGCTGCCGCAGACGTGCTCGAGCACCATGGGCAGGTCGCCGTCCCGGTGCAGATGGCGGTCGCCCCACTCCTTGAGGGTCAGCAGGACGGGCTCCAGTTCCAGCCCCGCCTGGGTGGGCCGGTACTCGAAGCGCTGCGGGCGCTCGCTGTAGGGGTGCTTGGCCAGGATCCCGGCGTCGACCAGCCGCCGCAGCCGGGCGGCCAGGATGTCGCGCGGAGCGCCGATGTTGCGCACCAGCTGGTCGAAGCGGCCGTTGCCCAGGCACACCTCGCGCAGGACGAGCAGGGAGTACTTCTCGCCGACCAGCGCGAGCGTGTCGGCGATCGAGCAGGGACGCGGGTCTTTGGAGGCGGCCATGCGGCCGAGTCTAGAGGAGGGTTTGTTTTTCCAACTCACAGGGCTATGGTGAGTTCGGATTTCCTACTCACTGGTACGTCGTCCTGAACCGGTCCCGGCCAAGGAGGCCCGCACCATGCGTGACGCAGTCGTCGTCGAAGCCGTACGCACCCCCATCGGCAAGGGCAGGCCGCAGGGCGCCCTCGCCCACGTCCACCCCGTCGAACTCCTCGCCCACACCCTGCGCACCCTCGTCGAGCGCTCCGGTGTGGACCCCGCGCTGATCGACGACGTCATCGGCGGCACCGTCGACCAGGTCGGCGAGCAGGCCATGAACACCACCCGCTACGCCGTCCTGTCCGCCGGCCTGCCCGAGTCCGTCCCGGCCACCACCGTGGACCGCCAGTGCGGCTCCTCCCAGCAGGCCGTGCACTTCGCGGCGCAAGGGGTCATGTCCGGCGCGTACGACCTCGTCGTCGCCTGCGGCGTGGAGTCCATGAGCCGGGTGCCGATGTGGTCCAACGTGCCCGCGGGCAAGGACCCCTTCGGTCCCGGAGTCGCCGAGCGCTACCCGGAAGGGCTCGTCCCGCAGGGCATCGGCGCCGAACTCATCGCCGCCAAGTGGTCGATCACCCGCGAGCAGATGGACGCCTTCGCCGTCTCCTCGCACCGCAAGGCCGCCGGGGCCTGGAGCACCGGGCTGTTCGACGCCGAGGCCGCACCGCTCGACGGCGTCACGCGCGACGAGTGCGTACGGCCGGACAGCACCACCGAGACCCTGGCCGGCCTGCGTCCCGCCTACCACGACCCGGTCTTCGCCGAGCGCTTCCCGCAGATCGAGTGGAACGTCACCGCGGGCAACGCCAGCCCGGTCAACGACGGCGCCTCCGCCGTCCTCATCACGTCGAGCGAGACCGCCGCCCGCCTCGGACTGCGCCCGCTGGCCCGGCTGCACAGCTTCGCCGTCACCGGATCCGATCCGCTGCTGATGCTCACCGGTGTCGTCCCGGCCACCGAGAAGGTGCTGCGCCGCGCCTCCCTGTCGCTCGACGACATCGACCTGTTCGAGGTGAACGAGGCGTTCTCCAGTGTGGTCCTGGCCTGGCAGCAGGAGACCGGCGCCGACCTGGCCCGGGTCAACGTGCACGGCGGCGCCCTCGCCCTCGGCCATCCGCTCGGCGCCAGCGGCACCCGGCTGACAACGACCCTGGTCCACGCGATGCGCGAACGCGGCGCCCGCTACGCCCTGCAGACCATGTGCGAGGCCGGCGGACTCGCCAACGCGATGGTCCTGGAGCGGGTCTGACGTACCGCCGGCCGACTCACCGTCCGCGCAACCGGTGCCGCTTGCGCCACGCCACCACCGCGCCCGCCAGGCCCGGTACGGCGATGCAGGCCAGCGCGATCAGGAAGGCCGGGGACGTCGGCGTCGACGCGCGGGCGCCGGCCACCACGTAGGCGGCGGTGTTCGGGACCGACCCGAGCGCCGTCGCCAGCAGGAACGGCAGCAGGCCCATGCGGGAGACGGCGGCGCAGTAGTTCGAGGCGGCGAACGGGATGCCCGGGAACAGCCGGGCCGCCAGCATCGAGCGGAAGCCGTGCCGGCTGAGCTGCTCGTCCGCGGCCTTCAGCCAGCGTCCGCGCAGCAGTGGACGGAGCGCCTCCTGGCCGAGCGCCCGCCCCAGGCAGAAGGCCAGCCCGGCGCCCAGCACCGTGCCGCCCAGCGCCGCGCCCAGGCCGAGCTGGGAGCCGAACAGCGCGCCCGCGGCGAGGTTCAGCAGCGGGCGCGGCACGAACGCCACCGTGCACACCCCGTAGGCCACCGCGTACGCCACGACCGCCGCGGCCCCGCCGAGCTGTGCGGGCCAGCCGTCGGTCAGCAGCCGCTGTGGCTCGAACGCGAGCACCAGCGACGCGGCGGTGAGGAGCAGGGCGACCAGCAGGGACAGCCGTGACCACGGCGACAGCAGGATTCTGGCGCAGCGGGCGGCGAATCCCGTGGCGGTGGCCGGCGGGAGCGGTACCGCGAGGTCCGTGGCGGTGGCCCGGGGAGAGGCCGTGGCGGCGGTGCCCCCAGAGCGGGTGGTGGCATCGAGCATCCGGTGACACTAACCGACATATGTGTGTGATCGCCGTAGTGTTCGTCTCATGCGCGTCACAGAGGACGGTACGGCGGCACCGCGTGTGCCGGGCAGTCCGCTCGCCGACACCGTGCTGGAACGGCTCACCGCCACGTACGGGCCCGCGGCCGATCCGGAGCGGGCCGTGGCGATGCGCGCCTACATGAAGGACGTCGCCCCCTTCCTCGGCCTGACCGCCCCGGCCCGCCGCGCCCTGTCCCGCACCGTCGTGGAAGGGCTGCCCCGCCCCGACGAGGCCGACTGCGCGGCCGTCGCCCTGCGCTGCTGGGAGCTGCCCGAGCGCGAGTACCAGTACTTCGCCGTGGACTACCTGCGCCGCCACGTACGGCACTGCTCCTCCGGCCTCCTGCCCGTCGCCCGGCACCTCGTCACCACGGTCCCCTGGTGGGACACCGTCGACCCGCTCGCCGCGCACGTCGTCGGGGCGCTGGTCGCCGCCGACCGGAGCCTCACCGCCGAGATGGACGAGTGGATCGGTGACGACGACCTGTGGCTCGGCCGCACCGCGCTGCTCCACCAACTGCGCTACAGGGAACGCACCGACACCGCGCGCCTCTTCGACCACTGCCTGCGCCGCTCCGGACACCAGGACTTCTTCATCCGCAAGGCCATCGGCTGGTGCCTGCGCGAGTACGCCAGGACCGACCCCGACGCCGTACGGGCCTTCCTGGCGCGCGAACAGGGACGGTTCGCGCCGCTGTCGGTACGGGAGGCGCTGAAGAACATCGGCGCGTAGCGGCCCGGCGCGGAAAACCATTCGACGCGGGGCGGACCGTCGGCAAGGATCGACGCCATGTTCCGGTACGCCTTCCACCTCGCAGCATCCGCGGTCGCGGATGCCCCGAAGGCTGCCGTTCCCACCTTCCTCGCCGCAGTCGACGGCGCCCGAAGCTGACCCTCCCCGGATCGTCCGGCGGACCCCCCAGGGGGAGGGTCGGCCAGGTTCCTGGGGTCCCCGTCCCGGCCGCGCGCCGATCCGCCGCGCCCGGGGCCGTCACGCGTCACCGCGCGTCATCACCGAGAGGCTTCGAGGTACCGCCATGTCCAAGACGGCGTACGTCCGCACCAAACCGCATCTGAACATCGGCACGATGGGCCATGTCGACCACGGCAAGACCACCCTGACCGCCGCCATCACCAAGGTCCTCGCCGAGCGCGGCTCCGGCAGTTTCGTCCCGTTCGACCGCATCGACCGGGCGCCGGAGGAGGCCGCGCGCGGCATCACCATCAACATCGCGCACGTCGAGTACGAGACCGACACCCGGCACTACGCCCACGTCGACATGCCCGGCCACGCCGACTACGTCAAGAACATGGTCACCGGCGCCGCGCAGCTCGACGGGGCGATCCTCGTCGTCTCCGCGCTCGACGGGATCATGCCGCAGACCGCCGAGCACGTGCTGCTCGCCCGGCAGGTGGGCGTGGACCACATCGTCGTGGCGATCAACAAGGCCGACGCGGGCGACGAGGAGCTCACCGACCTGGTCGAGCTGGAGGTCCGCGACCTGCTCTCCGCGCACGGTTACGGCGGGGAGTCCGCGCCCGTCGTACGGGTCTCCGGGCTGAAGGCGCTGGAGGGCGACCCGCGCTGGACGGCGTCGATCGACGCGCTGCTCGACGCGGTGGACACGTATGTGCCCATGCCCGAGCGGTACCTGGACGCGCCGTTCCTGCTGCCGGTGGAGAACGTGCTCACCATCACCGGCCGGGGCACCGTCGTGACCGGCGCGGTGGAGCGCGGCACGGTCCGCGTCGGCGACCGGGTCGAGGTGCTCGGCGCCGGGGTGGAGACCGTGGTGACCGGTCTGGAGACCTTCGGCAAGCCCATGGAGGAGGCGCAGGCCGGTGACAACGTGGCGCTGCTGCTGCGCGGGGTGCCGCGCGACGCGGTGCGGCGCGGGCACGTGGTGGCCGCGCCGGGCAGCGTGGTGCCGAGCCGGCGTTTCACCGCGCGGGTGTACGTGCTGTCGGCCCGCGAGGGCGGCCGTACGACACCGGTGTCGACCGGGTACCGCCCGCAGTTCTACATCCGCACGGCGGACGTCGTGGGTGACGTCGACCTCGGCGAGGCGGCGGTGGCGCGGCCCGGGGACACGGTCACGATGACCGTCGAACTGGGACGGGACGTGCCCCTGGAGTCCGGGCTCGGGTTCGCCGTCCGTGAGGGCGGCCGCACCGTGGGGGCGGGGACCGTGACCGCCGTCGGGTGAGGGCGGTGCCCGTGCGCGGGGGACTGCCGGCCGGTGCGTGACCGGTCGCGCGGTGCCCCGCGCCTCCGCCGGCGTCGGCCGCCCGCACAATGAGGGGGTGAACGAAGCCATACCCGTCAGCCGCGTCACCGACCACGGCACCGCGAAACTCATGCCCGACGTGGACCGGGAGCGGGCCTGGCTGCTGACCGTCGACGGGGCACCGCAGTCGTACGTCGACCTCGACGAGCCGACGCATCTGGAGTTCGAGTACGCGCGTCGGCTCGGGCACGTCCTCGACACCGTGGGTGAGCCGGGGCGCCCCCTGGACGCCCTGCACCTCGGCGGCGGCGCGCTCGCCCTGCCCCGCTACCTGGCCGCCACCCGCCCCGGCTCCCGGCAGCACGTCGTGGAGTTCGACCGGGGGCTGCTGGAACTGGTCGCCGAGCACCTGCCCCTCCCCGTCGACGCCGATGTCACCCTGCACGCGGCGGACGCCCGCGCCTGGCTGGAGTCGGCCCCCGACGACAGCGCGGACGTCCTGGTCGCCGACGTCTTCGGCGGCTCACGGGTCCCGGCGCACCTGACGTCCGTCGCCTACGCGCGGGAGGCCGCCCGCGTCCTGCGGCCCGGCGGGGTCTATCTCGCCAACCTCGCGGACGCGGCCCCGTTCGCCTTCCTCCGCTCCCAACTCGCCACCCTGGGAACGCGGTTCGAGGAGCTGGCGCTGATCGCCGAGCCGGGAGTGCTGCGTGGCCGCCGCTTCGGCAACGCGGTCCTGGCCGCCGCCCACCGCCCCCTGGACATCGCCGGCCTGTCCCGCGCCACCGCCGCCGACGCCTTCCCCGCGCGGGTCGAACACGGCGCGGCCCTGCGGGACTTCACACGCGGTGCGCGTCCGGTGCGCGACGAGGACGCCGTACCGTCCCCGGAACCTCCGGAGGGGGCGTTCGGCATCGGCTGACCCGGCGCCCGTACCGATCCCGCGCGCGGCGCACGCCGTCACCGGGGCCCGTCGATGAGCGTCCGGTGTCGGCCGGCGTGGTGCGCGCCCGTCATCCGAGCCCGCCGACGGGGCGTTCGGTGTCGGCCGGCGCGGTGTCCGTGTCCGGGGCCGCGCCGGTGACCCGGAGGGTTCGGCGGCGCAGGTTCCGTACGTCCGGGACGCACAGCACCGCCGCCGTGACGACCACGACCAGCGCGGCGCACCCCCACAGCGCCTCCGGGCGGCCGAAGGCCGTCTCCGCCGGGCCCGCCAGGGCCATCGCCGTCGGCACCAGCGCGACCGAGCCGAACCAGTCGTACGCCGAGACCCGGGACAGCTTCTCCTCCGGTATCTCCTGGTGCAGCGCGGTCATCCAGGAGACGCCGAACACCTCCAGCGACACGCCGGTCACGAACATCACCGCGCACAGCACGGCGACCGGCGCCGGCACGGCGAGCGCGGCGGACGGCAGGGCCAGCGGGAACACGCACAGGGTGCCGACGAACAGCAGACGGCGCGGCTGCCAGCGGGTCATCAGCAGCGCGCCCACCACCGTGCCCCCGCCGAAGAACGCCAGCGCCACGCCCCACGGACCGGCGCCGCCCAGATGGTCCCGGGCGACGAGCGGCCCGTAGACCGCGTCGGCCGCGCCGACGACCGCGTTGGCGACGGAGAACTGGACGACGATGCCCCACAGCCAGGGCCGGCCGATGAACTCCCGCCAGCCCTCCTTCAGATCGGCGAGCATGCCGCCGCCGGGGGCGCGCGGCGGTATGTGCTTCACATCGAGGAACGCCCGCAGCGCCGCCGCGACCGCGAAGGCCGCCGCGTCCGCCGCCAGCACCCAGCCGGGCCCGATCGCGGCGACCATGGCGCCGCCCAGCGCGGCCCCGCCGAGCGTCGCTCCGTGCATCGCCATCCGGAACACCGCGAACGCCCGGCCGGCCTGCTCGCCCTCGACGGAGGACAGCAGCATGCCCTCGGCGGCCGGGTTGAAGAACGCCTGACCGGTACCGCCGAGCGCGCTGAGCAGCATCATCTGCCACAGCTCCGCCTCGCCCGCCAGGACCAGCGCCGCGAACGCGGCCTGCGAGACACAGTTCAGGGCGTTGGCCGCGACCATCACCCGGTGCCGCGGCAGCCGGTCCGCGACGGCACCGCCGATCAGCAGGAACAGCACCAGCGGCAGGGTGCGGGCGGCGGCCACCAGACCCACGTCGCCGCCGTCGCCGCCCGTGCCCAGCACGGCGAACGCGGCGGCGATCAGCGCGCCGTGACTGCCCAGGTTGGTCACCACGGCGGCGGCGGTCAGCAGGGAGTAGTTGCGGCCGGCCCAGGCGGGACGGCGGCGGATGACGGTGGTCGGCACCCCGTGACTATCGCCGGGCCGGGGCCGACTTGCCAAATGGGCCGCCGCCCTCCCGACCTGCTACGACCCCTGCGGCCCGTCCTCCGTCAGACGCACCGTGCTGAGGATCTTCTGCACGGTCGCGTCCGGGATCTCGTCCTTGACGCCCTTGGCGCCGTACAGGTTCCAGGTGACGAAGTCCCCGGCGCCGTTCTTGAAGGCGAACGTGATCGCCTTGCCGTCGCTGTCGCACTTGCCGTTCTGCGGCGTGTTCTCCGAGTGCGCCGTGGCCACGCTGCCCTTGATGCCGGACGCCGTGGTGTACGCCTTCGGCTTCTCGTACTTGATGCTCTTCTTGTCGGGCTGCGTGTACCCGCCGTAGACCCACCACGGCACCCGGGTCTCGGCCGCCATGTCCGTGTCCTTGGCGCCGTTCTCGCCGCGGGTACCGGCGGTGGCGAGGGAGGTGTTCTCCTCGCGGCCGTCCTTGTTGTCGTCGCTCGTGCACCACTCGGACTTCAGATAGGCGGGGGCGGTGACGGTGGTGCGGTCCAGCTCACCGTCCTCCTTCTCCCACTCGAAGCCCACGCTGGTGCCGGGCGTCTCGATCTCCCAGTCGGCCGGGACGTCGAACTTGGTGCCGAAGCGGGTGTTGACGACGACCTGCCAGCCCGGAACGGTCGCCTTCTCCCCCTCGCCGCCGCGCGGGTTGTCGTCCGAGGCGGAGGCGCTCGGTTCGGCGGAGGTGTCCTTGGTCGCCGTCGCGGTCGGCTTGGCGTCCTTCTTGCCGTCGGCCTCGTCGTCCTTGTCGCCGCCGAGCACCAGGAACCCGGTGACACCGGCGGCCACCACCACGGCCGTCGCCGCCACGATCGCCACCAGCTTCGTCCGGTTCCCGCCGCCCCCGCCCTGCGGTGGCTGCGGTCCGCCCGCCACGGTCTGCGCCCCCCAGTCGGACTGCTGCTGGTACGGGTTCGGCTGCTGGTAGCCGGGCTGCTGGTACGGATTCGGCTGTTGGTACCCCGGCTGCTGGTACGGGTTGTTCGACTGCGGGTTCTGCTCGCCCCCGGGCGGCTGCTGTCCTGGCCACATGGGCAGCAACCCTAGCCGTGCCAGGGACACGATTGGGTCACCGCCCTTTGACGGGGACGTAGCGAACCGGATGCCGCGCGGCATGGCGAGTTGAGGCTACTCGTGGGTAACCTGCGGCCATGAGCGCAGACCAGATGTCCATCGGCGAGATGCTCGCCGCCACGGTGCCCATGGCCCGGACCCTCAACCTCCAGTTCCTGGAGACCACGCCCGAGCGGGCCGTGGTGGCCCTGCCGGACCAGGCCGACTACCACAACCACGTGGGCGGTCCGCACGCCGGTGCGATGTTCACCCTCGGTGAGTCGGCGAGCGGCGCGATCGTGCTCGCCGCGTTCGGGGACCAGCTCGCGCGGGCCGTGCCGCTGGCCGTCAGCGCCGAGATCGCCTACAGGAAGCTGGCCATGGGCCCGGTCACCGCCACCGCGACCCTCGGCCGCCCGGCCGCCGAGGTCGTCGCCGAACTCGACGAGGGCGTGCGCCCCGAGTTCCCGGTCTCGATCGCCATCCGCCGCGAGGACGGCGCCGTCACCGGCGAGATGACCGTCGTCTGGACCCTGCGCCCCAACGGCTGACCACCGGCACACCGGCGGGGCCCGGTAGGCTTCCCGTTCGTGCGCCGGTCCCGGCGCACGAACGGCGGACCGGGAGGACGGGGCGTTGCACGTGCAGGAGTGGCTCGAGACCGTACCCGCGGTCGCCGTGTACGCCCTGGTGGGGCTGGTCATCGGGCTGGAGAGCCTGGGCATCCCGCTGCCGGGCGAGATCATCCTGGTCTCCTCCGCGCTGCTCGCCTCCCAGCACGGCGACATCGACCCGGTGGTCCTCGGCGCCTGCGCCACCGCCGGCGCGATCATCGGCGACTCGATCGGCTACGCCATCGGCCGCAAGGGCGGACGGCCACTGCTGGCCTGGCTGGGCGCCAAGTTCCCCCGCCACTTCAGCGAGGGGCACATCGCGGCCGCCGAGCGCTCCTTCAAGAAGTGGGGCATGTGGGCCGTCTTCTTCGGCCGCTTCGTGGCCCTGCTGCGCATCTTCGCCGGCCCGCTCGCGGGCGTGCTGCGGATGCCGTACTGGAAGTTCCTGATCGCCAACGTCCTCGGCGGCATCGTCTGGGCGGGCGGCACCACCGCCGTCATCTACTACGTGGGCATCGTCGCCGAGTCCTGGCTGAAGCGCTTCTCCTGGCTGGGCCTGGTACTGGCGGTACTGATCGGCGCGACATCGATGCTGGTGCTGAAGCGCAAGGCGAAGAGGGCGACAACCCCCGAGCCCGCCATCGCGGGCGACTGAAGCGCGGTCCTCAGGGGCGCGGGGCCGTGCCGACCTGCGGCTCCGCCGCGTGGGCGGGAGAAACCACGGTCGACCCGCAGACCGCCCACGACCGTCACGCCCCGTGCTCTTCCCGGTGAACCTTCGCCAACTCCGCATACATCGTCCCGTTGAGCGTGAGCCCCTCCCGCTCCTCGGAGGTCAGCTCCCGCCGGACCTTCGCCGGCACCCCCGCCACCAACGACCCCGCCGGCACCCGCATCCCCTGCGGCACCAACGCCTGCGCGGCGACAAGGGACCCCGCGCCGATCACGGCGCCGTTCAGCACTGTCGCCCCCATCCCGATCAGACAGTCGTCCTCGACGGTCGCCCCGTGCACCACGGCGTTGTGCCCGATCGACACCCGCTCACCCACGCTGACCGGAAACCCCGGATCGGCGTGCAACGTGCAGTTGTCCTGCACATTGCTGCTCGCCCCGACGGAGATCCGCTCCACGTCACCGCGCAGCACCGCCCCGTACCAGACGCTCGCCCCCGCGTGCAGCGTCACGTCCCCGATCACCGAGGCCGTGGGTGCCACGAAGGCGTCCCCGTCCACCTTCGGCTCCCTGCCTCCGATACCCGTGATCAGCGCGCGGTGCGTCATCGGCCTCTCCTCCACACGACGTCGTAGACACCCCGCACCGTACGCCAACCCGGTAGGGTGAAGATCACAGGGCCACCGGCCCGTCGGTGAGCCGCCCGCCGACTACGGTGAGCGGGTGCCGAAGCGCAAGAACACGTTCTCGTCCCGGCCGCGCCGCCTCGCCCAGCGCGTGGTCCACGCGGGCTGGGCCTGGGTGCAGCGCACGGGCTCGGTGACCGCCGAGCACCCCGGCCGCTTCCGTTTCGGGGCGATGGGAACAGGTACCAGGCTCGCCTTCCCGCTCGGCACGGTCTTCGGCGAGCCCTGGATCCGGATCGGCGCGCACTGCATCGTCGGCGAGCAGGTCACCCTCACCGCCGGCCTGATGCCCGGCCTCGACCTCGGCCCCGAGCCGATCCTGCGCATCGGCGACGGGGTCGTGCTGGGCCGCGGCAGCCATGTCATCGCCGACACGACGGTCACCATCGGCAGCGACTGCTACTTCGGGCCGTACGTCTACGTCACCTCCACCAATCACTCCTACGACGATCCGCACGAGCCCATCGGCAGGCAGTGGCCGCGGATGGAGCCGGTGGAGATCGGCCCCGGCTGCTGGATCGGCACCGGCGCGGTGATCCTGCCGGGGGCGCGCGTCGGGCGGAACGTGGTGGTGGCCGCGGGCGCGGTGGTCCGGGGCACGGTGCCCGACCACGCCGTGGTCGCGGGCGCCCCCGCCCGTGTCGTACGCCGCTGGACCCCCGCCGACGGCTGGCAGCCGCCGCTGCGCACCCCGGCGCCCGTACCGATCCCGGAGGGCGTCACCCCGGAGCAGTTGCGGGCGCTGTCGGAGCTGGACGAGGAGGGCGTCGCGCGGCTCGCGGAACTGGACGAGGAGGACGTGGTCCGGCTCGCGGAGCTGGAGCCCGAGGGCTGAGCGGCCCATTCCGGTCGCAGTACAGTGCGGTGGACGATCGGGTTCACCCCCGCGGGAGCCGGACACATGGAACCCTGTCGCCCATGACGCCGGACGAATTGGACGGAACGTGTCGGACCTCGACCTGCTGACCCAGTCCCTGGCGCGCAACGTCAGACGCTGGCGCACCGAGCGCGGCTTCACACTGGACACGCTCGCCGCGCGGGCCGGTGTCAGCCGCGGCATGCTCATCCAGATCGAACAGGCCCGCACCAACCCGAGCATCGGCACGGTCGTCAAGATCGGCGACGCGCTCGGCGTCAGCGTCCCCACCCTGCTCGACTACGAGCGGGGCCCGAAGGTCCGGATCGTCCCCGCCGACCAGACCGTGCGGCTGTGGCACACCGAGGGCGGCAGCTACAGCCGGCTGCTCGCCGGCACCGAGGCGCCCGGCCCGCTGGAGATGTGGGACTGGCGGCTCATGCCGGGCGAGAGCAGCGACTCCGACCCGCACCCCGCCGGCACGGTCGAACTCGTCCACGTCACGTCCGGGGAACTGACCCTCACCGTCGACGGAGCGGAGCACCGGGTGCCGGCCGGCGCCAGTGCCTCCTTCGAGGCCAACACGCCGCACACGTACGGCAACCGGGGCGATGCCCCGATGGAGATGATCATGACGGTCTCGGTGCCGCCCGTGCACTGAGGCACCCCTGTTACGGTGCGGCCATGCGCGCACCCATCGGAGACTTCGACCACGCCACCCCCACCCCCGACTGCCTCGACGAACTGACCGCCCCGGTCGCCGCCGCCGTCCGCGCCTGGAGCGGCAGCGTCCCCGCGGACCAGATCCTCTACGTCGACACCGACCCGCGCTGGGCGGACACCGCCGTCTTCGTCGAGCACTACGGCCGGGACCTGCTGGAGCGGTCGGCGAACTGCGTGGTGGTGGCGGGCAAGCGGGGCGGAGGGACCACGCTCGCCGCCTGTGTCGTCCTGTCCACCACCCGGCTCGACGTCAACGGCGTCGTACGGCGTCACCTCGGCGCCCGCAAGGCGTCCTTCGCCCCGACGGACACGGCCACGGGGGAGACCGGCATGGAGTACGGCGGCATCACCCCGGTCGGACTGCCCGGCGAGTGGCCGGTGCTGGTGGACGCGGCCGTCGTGGACCTGCCGTACGTGCTCGTCGGCAGCGGCCGGCGGCGCGGCAAGCTGCTGGTGCCGGGCAAGGCGTTCGCGGAGCTGCCCGGAGCGGTCGTACTGGAAGGGCTGGGTGTGGCCTGACGGGTCACCTCACCGCGTGGTGGGCGAGCGGCAGGTGCGGGTCCGCCGCGCCGGGCACCGGTTCCGGGTCGGCGTGGACCAGGGCCGCGGTCAGCCGGGGGACGGCGTGCAGCAGCGCGTGCTCGGCCTCGACGGCGACGCGATGGGCCTCGCGCACCGTCGCCTCGCCGTCCACCACGACCGCCACCTCCGCGCGCAGCCGATGGCCGATCCAGCGCAGCCGCAGCTCACCCACCCCGCGCACACCCGGAACCGCCGTCAGGGCCCGCTCGGCCCGGTCCACCAGCGCGGGGTCGACGGCGTCCATCACCCGCCGGAACACCTCCCGCGCGGCGTCCCGCAGCACGAACACGATCGCCGCCGTGATCGCCAGCCCCACCACCGGGTCGGCGTACCGCCATCCCAGGGCCGAGCCGCCGGCGCCCAGCAGCACCGCCAGTGAGGTGAAGCCGTCCGTACGGGCGTGCAGCCCGTCGGCGACCAGCGCGGCCGAACCGATGCCACGCCCGACCCGGATGCGGTACCGGGCCACCCACTCGTTGCCCGCGAACCCGACCAGCGCCGCGACGGCGACCACCGGGACGTGCGCGACCGGGCGCGGGTCCAGCAGCCGGTCGAACGCCGTCCAGCCGGCGAAGGCCGCGGACGCGGCGATCGTCAGCACGATCGCGATGCCCGCCAGGTCCTCCGCGCGCCCGTAGCCGTAGGTGAAGCGGCGGGTGGCGGCGCGCCGCCCCAGGACGAAGGCGATGCCCAGCGGTACGGCGGTCAGCGCGTCCGCGGCGTTGTGCACCGTGTCGCCGAGCAGCGCCACCGAGCCCGACACGACCACCACGGCCGCCTGCGCCAGCGCCGTCACGCCCAGCACCGCGAGCGAGACCCACAGGGCGCGCATGCCCCGGGCCGAGGACTCCAGCGCGGAGTCGATTTTGTCGGCCGTCTCGTGGGAGTGCGGGGTGAGGAGGTGGGCGAGGCGGTGGAGCGGCGAAGCGCGGTGGTGCTCGTGCTCATGGCCGTGGTGGCGGTCGTTCACGATCGTCCCCTTCCGGTGCGCGAGGTGGACGCGGCGGCGCCCACACCGTCATTATGTGCGTATGAGCGCACGCATGCACCTGTCACCTGCGCACGACGCGCACCCGCGCACACCCGGCGAGGAGCACTTCGCGCTCGCGGCGGAGCTGCTCGCCCTGCTCGGCGACCGCACTCGGCTGACCCTGCTGCACGCCCTGACCGGCGGCGAGGCCGATGTCACCACACTCACCGAGGCCTGCGGCGCGGCCCGGCCGGCGGTCAGCCAGCATCTGGCGCGGCTGCGGCTCGCGGGTCTCGTGGACACCCGCAAGGAGGGACGCCGGGTGGTCTACTCCCTGCGCGACGGCCATCTGCGGCGGCTGGTCGACGAGGCGCTGAACGTGGCCGACCACCGGATCGGCGACCGGCCGCCGCACGACTGACGGGGCCGCGGCCTCGGGCCGATCGCGTGCAGGAGGTCGCCGACGGTGAGCCCGGCGCCCGCCACGACAGCCGGAGAACGTTGCGGAGAAGGGGAGCCGAGGAGGGGAGAGCTCTGGCTCGTCGCGCCATCGTGGCGGCACGGCCCCTGTGCCAGGCCCTAGCCGAGCCGGGGTATCTCGATCGCCGGGCAGCGGTCCATCACCATCTCCAGGCCCGCCGCGCGGGTCCGCTCGTAGGCCGCCTCGTCGATGACGTCGAGCTGGAACCACACCGCCCCGGCGCCCTTGGCCACCGCCTCGTCCGCGACGGCCCCGGCCAGGTCGCTGTTGACGAACACGTCCACGACGTCCACCTCGAAGGGGATGTCCGCGAGGGAGGCGTAGCCCTGCTCGCCGTGTACGGTCTCGGCCTTCGGGTGCACCGGCACCACGCGCTTGCCGAACCGCTGGAGCACCTGGGCGACCCCGTACGCCGCGCGCTGCCGGTTCGACGACAGGCCGACCACGGCCCAGGTGTCACCGAGTCCGGTGAGGATCTTGCGGACCGTCGCCTCGTCGCCGTACACCGTCGGCCTCCCGGGGGTCGTGAAAGAGCTGTCGCCCCGCACAACGAACCGGGATGCCCGGTGATTCCCGGTGCCACCGGTCCTCCCAGGGGGCGGTGGACTGTACCGGCCACTGGGCCGTCCGGCGCCGGGAACCGCACACGGCGACCCGAAAAGCGGCCCGGATACCTGCGTACGACCGCTCACGCGCCTACGCTCGCCTCGTGCTGCGCATCACCGACGCCCGAACCGGCGAACCCGTGGACGCCGCCCCCGCCCGGCGGGGCCTGACCCGGGTCGAGGCCCACACACAGGGGGCCGACCCGACGAACCTGCGTGTGCTGCTCGTCGCCGACCTGCTCGTACGCGCCCTGGAACTCGGCGGCACGCCGGTCTGGGCGCTGCTCACCGGCGATCGGCAGCGGGCGGAACTCCGCGCGGCGGGCGCGGCCCTCGGGGTCCGGCCCTTCGAGGACGGCGGGGACACCGGCACCGGCCTGGGCGAGGCCCAGGTGCTGCACGTGGTGAGCGAGGGCGGCGCGACACCCGACGGGGTGCGCGTCGCCGTGGCCCCCGTGCACGGGGAGGCGGGCGGCGCCGACCCCGCCGCCCTGCGCCTGACCCTGCTCGCCCACCCCAGAAGCGAGGCCGTGACGGTCGGCCCGGCCGCCCTGGACGACGCCGCCGGAACCCTCGACCGCTGGCGCCGCGCGGTCGCCGACTGGGCGCGACGGCCCTCGAAGCCGGTACCCGACGCGGTGCGCGCCGATCTGCGCACCGTGTGGGAGGACGATCTCGACACGGCCGGCGTGCTGGGCGTCCTCCGCGCGGTGGAGGCGGACCCCGGCCTGGCGGACGGCGCCCGCTTCGAGACGTACGCCTACGCCGACCGGCTGCTCGGCCTCGACCTCGTCCGAGACCTGGGAGCCCCGGAATGATCGAGCGTGCCGGGCGGGGACCGCTGCGCCGCCTGGTCGTCCTGCGCCACGCCAAGTCCGCCCGGCCGGAAGGCGTCACCGACCACGAGCGCCCCCTCACCCCGCGCGGCCTCCGGGACGCCCCCGCCGCCGGGCGCGCGCTCGCCGAGGCCGACTGCCTGCCGGGCCTCGCGCTGTGCTCCACCGCCGTCCGGGCCCGCCGCACCTGGGAGCTGGCCGCCGCGCAGTGGGGCACGCCCCCGCCGGTCCGCCACGACCCCCGCCTGTACCACGCCGACGTCCCCGAACTGCTGGACGTGGTGCGCGGGACACCGGCCGAGGTCGAGACGCTGCTGCTGGTCGGACACAACCCGGGCCTCGAGGACCTCGTCCTGACCCTGGCCGGCGACGGCCTGGACGACACCCTGGACCGGGTCCGCGCCAAGTTCCCGACCTCCGCGATCGCCGTACTGTCCTGGCGCGGCGCCGCATGGCGGGACCTCGCCCCGGGAGCAGCCCTCCTGACGTCGCTGACCGTGCCCCGGGGCGGGCGCCGGTAGCCCGCGCGGGGACGCATAGGCTGGCCGGATGCAGGACGAGTACCGCACCATCGCCCGCGCGGGTGTGCACGAGACCGAGATCAACCGCTCCCGCTTCCTGTGCGCCCTCGCCCCGGCGGGCACCGAGCAGGAGGCGCAGGACTTCGTCGCGGCCGTCCGCAAGGAGCACGCCGACGCCACCCACAACTGCTGGGCGTACGTCATCGGCGCCGACGCCTCCACCCAGAAGGCCAGCGACGACGGGGAGCCCGGCGGCACCGCCGGCGTCCCCATGCTCCAGATGCTGCTCCGCCGCGACATGCGGTACGTCGTCGCCGTCGTCACCCGCTACTACGGCGGCGTCAAGCTCGGCGCCGGCGGCCTCATCCGCGCGTACGGCGGCGCCGTCGGCGAGGCACTGGACACCCTCGGCACGATCACCCGGCGCCGCTTCCGGCTGGCCACGGTGACCGTCGGCCACCAGCGGGCCGGCAAGGTCCAGAACGACCTGCGCGCCACCGGACGCGAGGTGCGGGACGTGCGCTACGGCGAGGAGGTCACGATCGAGATCGGCCTCCCGGACGCCGACGTACCCGCCTTCCGCGCGTGGCTCGCCGACGCGACCGCCGGGACGGCCGGGTTCGAGCTGGGCGGGGAGGCGTACGGGGACGCGTGACCGGTACGTATTCGACCTCTTCGGGCGCATGACGGGGGGAATGCGCACCGGGTCATGACGGAGCGATACGGGAGTAACCGCCCGTGCCGTCGGGCCCTCCGGTTACGCTGCGGGGATCATGAGACTGCTGCACACTTCCGACTGGCACCTCGGCCGGTCCTTCCACCGGGTCGGCATGCTCGGTGCCCAGGCCGGGTTCATCGGCCACCTCGTCAGCACCGTGCGTGAGCGCGAGGTGGACGCCGTGGTCGTGTCGGGAGACGTGTACGACCGCGCGGTGCCGCCGCTCGCCGCGGTCGAGCTGTTCGACGACGCCCTGCACCGTCTCGCCGGCCTCGGCGTGCCGACGGTGATGATCTCCGGCAACCACGACTCGGCCCGCCGCCTCGGCGTCGGCGCCGGGCTCATGGGGAGCGCGGGCATCCATCTGCGGACCGACCCGGCCGCGTGCGGCACACCCGTGGTGCTGTCCGACGGGCACGGGGACGTCGCCTTCTACGGGCTGCCGTACCTCGAGCCGGCCCTGGTGAAGGACGAGTTCGCGGTGGAGAAGGCCGGCCACGAGGCGGTGCTCGCCGCCGCCATGGACCGGGTCCGCGCGGACCTCGCCGCCCGCGCGCCCGGCACCCGCTCGGTCGTCCTCGCGCACGCCTTCGTCACCGGCGGCGAACCCAGCGACAGCGAGCGGGACATCACCGTCGGCGGGGTGGCCGCCGTGCCCGCCGGGGTGTTCGACGGCGTCGACTACGTGGCGTTGGGGCACCTGCACGGCTGCCAGACCCTCACCGAGCGGGTGCGCTACTCCGGCTCCCCGCTGCCGTACTCCTTCTCCGAGGCCGCGCACCGCAAGAGCATGTGGCTCGTCGACCTGGCCGCCGACGGGGCGGTCACCGCCGAGCGCGTGGACTGCCCGGTGCCGCGCGCGCTGGCCCGGATCCGCGGCACCCTGGAGGAACTGCTGGCCGACCCCGCGCTGGCGCGGCACGAGGAGGCGTGGGTCGAGGCGACCCTCACCGACCCGGTCCGCCCGGCCGACCCCATGGCCCGGCTCACCGAGCGCTTCCCGCACACCCTCAGCCTCGTCTTCGACCCGGCCCGGACGGCGGACGACCCCGCGGTCTCCTACGCCCGCCGCCTCGCCGGCCGCGACGACCAGCAGATCGCCGAGGACTTCGTCGCCCACGTGCGCGGCGCCGGCCCCGACCCGCACGAACGGGCCGTCCTGCGGGACGCCTTCGACGCGGTCCGCGCGGACGACACGGTGCGGGAGGTGGCGCGGTGAGGCTGCACCGATTGGACATGACGGCCTTCGGACCCTTCGGGAGCGCCCAGAGCGTCGACTTCGGCGAGCTGTCCGCCGCGGGGCTCTTCCTGCTGCACGGCCCCACCGGCGCCGGCAAGACCTCCGTCCTGGACGCCGTCTGCTACGCGCTGTACGGCTCCGTCCCCGGCGCCCGGCAGAGCGGTCAGGGCATGACCCTGCGCAGCGACCACGCCGCCCCGGGCGTCCGCACCGAGGTCACCCTCGAACTCACCGTCGCCGGACGCCGGCTGGAGATCACCCGGCAGCCGCCCTGGGAGCGTCCCAAGAAGGGCCGCCGTGCGGGCACCACGGTGGACAAGGCCCAGACCTGGCTGCGCGAACGCGACGCCGCCTCGGGCACCTGGAAGGACCTCAGCCGCTCGCACCAGGAGGTCGGCGAGGAGATCACCCAGCTCCTCGGCATGAGCCGGGAGCAGTTCTGCCAGGTCGTGCTGTTGCCCCAGGGCGACTTCGCGCGCTTCCTGCGTGCCGACGCCGAGGCCCGCGGCAAGCTGCTGGGCCGCCTCTTCGACACCCGCCGCTTCGCCGACGTGGAGAAGCGCCTCGCCGAACGCCGGCGGGCCGCCGAGTCCCGGGTGCGCGAGGGCGACGCCGGCCTGATCGCCGACGCGCACCGGATGCAGCAGGCCGCGGGCGGCTCCATGGAGCTGCCCGAGCTGACGCCCGGCGAACCGGGACTGGCCGAGGCCGTGCTGGGCGCCGCCGCCGTCGCCCGCAGCACCGCGCGGGAGCAGCTCACCGCCGCCCGCTGCCGCCTCGCCACCGCCGAGTCCGCCCTCGCCGACGCCGACCGCGTCCTGGACGTCGTACGCGAACGGGACCGGCTGCAACGGCGGTTCGCCGAGGCACGGGAGCGGGCGGACCGGCTTCGGGAGCGGTCCGGCGCCCACCACGAGGAACGGACCCGCATGGAGCGGGCCCGCAAGGCCGAGGCCGTCGCCCCCGCCCTGGACCTGCGGGACTCCGCCGGGGCCGAGCACGCACGGGCGGCCGGTGCCGAGCTGCGCGCGCGTGCCCTGCTCCCGGCGTCCCTCGCGGACGCGGGAGCGGCCGGGCTCGCGGCCGCCGCACGCCGGGCCGCCGAGGAACTGGGCGGGCTGGAGTCGGCCCGTCGCGCCGAGCGGCGGCTGACGGAACTCCTCGGTGAGCGTGCCGACCTGGACCGCCGGGAACGCGCCGACGACGAAGCGAGGGAGGACGCGGAGACCTGGCTCGCGGACTGGGAGGAGACCCGCGCGGGTCTGCAGGCCGGCATCGAGTCCGCTCAGCAGGCCGCGACCACGGCCCGTGAACTCGCCGTGCGGCGCGACCCCGCGCGGCAGCGGCTGAACGCCGCGCGGCTGCGCGACCGGCTAGCCCGGGAGACGGAAGCAGCCGAGGAGCAGGCCCGCGCCGCCCGGGAACGGGCGCTCACGGCGCAGCGGCACTGGCTCGACCTCAAGGAACAGCGGCTGAACGGCATCGCCGCCGAACTGGCCGCCGGTCTCACCGACGGCGAACCCTGCGCGGTCTGCGGGGCCACCGAACACCCCGCCCCCGCCCGCAAGGTCGCCGGGCACGTCGACCGCGAGACGGAGGAACGCGCCCTCGCCGGCCACCAGCGCGCCGAGGACCACCGCGCGGAGGCCGAGCAGCGGCTCGGCGCCGTACGGGAGGCGCTGGCCGCCGCGAGCGCCGAAGCCGGGGACACCACCACCGAACAGCTCTCCCGCGAGGCCGACGAGTTGGAGCGGCAGTACGCGCAGGCGCGGGACGCCGCCTCCGTGCTGCACGCCGAGCAGGAACGGCTGCGCCGCGCGGAGGACGAGTACGAGCAGCGGATCACCGCCCAGCGCGAGGCTGCCGTCCGGGCCGCCTCCCGCGTGGGCCACCGCGAGCGGCTGGACCGGGAACACGCGGCGCTGGAGGAGGAGTTGGCGCAGGCGCGGGGGGACGCCACCAGCGTGGCCGCGCGCGCCGCGCAGCTGGAGCGGAGCGTCGGGCTGCTCACGGACGCCGCCGACACCGCCCGCGCCGCCGAGGACGCGGCCCAGCGGCTCAAGGAGGCCGACGCCCGGCTCGCCGACGCCGCCTTCCGCGCGGGCTTCGACACCCCGGGGGCCGCCGCCGAAGCCCTCCTGGACGACGCGGCCCACCGCGAACTCCAGCGGCGCCTGGACGCCTGGCAGCAGGAGGAGGCCGCCGTACGGGCCGTCCTCGCCGAGCCGGAGACCGTCGCCGCCGCACAGCGGCCGCCCGCCGACCTCGGCTCCGCGCAGCGGGCCGCCGAGGACGCGGACCGCAGGGTGCGCGAGGCGGCCTCCGCGCGGGACGCCGCCGACCGGCGCCGCGCCGAACTCGACCGGCTCTCCGCGCGGGCCGCCGCCTCGGTGCGCCGGCTGGGACCCCTGCGCGAGGAGTACGACCGGGTGGCCCGCATGGCGGGACTCACCGCGGGCACCTCGGCGGACAACGAACGGAAGATGCGCCTGGAGTCGTACGTCCTCGCCGCCCGCCTGGAACAGGTCGCCGCCGCCGCGACCGTACGGCTGCACCGCATGTCGTCCGGCCGGTACACCCTCGTCCACTCCGACGACCGCACCGGCCGCGGCCGCAGCGGGCTCGGACTGCACGTCGTCGACGCCTGGACCGGACGGGAGCGCGACACCGCGACCCTCTCGGGCGGTGAGACCTTCTTCGCCTCGCTCGCCCTCGCGCTCGGTCTCGCGGACGTCGTCACCGACGAGGCGGGCGGGGTCCGGCTGGACACCCTCTTCATCGACGAGGGCTTCGGCAGCCTCGACGACCAGACCCTCGACGAGGTCCTGGACGTCCTGGACTCCCTGCGCGAACGCGACCGCAGCGTGGGCATCGTCAGCCATGTCGCCGACCTGCGGCGCCGGATACACGCCCAGCTGGAGGTCGTGAAGGGCCGCTCCGGCTCGGAGCTGCGCCGGCACGGCACCCGCTGAGGGCCGCGGCTCAGCGCCCCAGCGGGCGGCGCGGCAGCGGTGAGGAGTAGACGACGCTGGTGGTCACCGAGCCGAGCGTGCCGATCCGGCCCGCCACCTCCTCCAGGTGCCGCATCGAACGGGCGGCGACCTTGATGACGAAGCAGTCCTCGCCCGTCACATGGTGCGCCTCCAGGATCTCGGGCGTCACGGCGACGAGGTCGTGGAACGGCTTGTAGTTCCCGGTCGGGTAGCGCAGCCGTACGAAGGCCAGGATCGGCAGCCCGATCCGCTCCGGATCCACCACCGCCGCGTAGCCCTGGATGACCCCGGCCTCCTCCATGCGGCGCACTCTCTCGGTGACCGCGCTCGCGGACATCGAGACGGCACGGGCGAGTTCGGCGAAACTGGCACGTCCCTCCCGCTGGAGGACGTCGAGGATGCGCCAGTCGGTGGCGTCCGGGGAATACGCGGTCATGGCTGAGAAGTACCAGGGGAATCCCCGGCCGATCAAGGCAGAGGCCGGGGTTCTCCGCTTCAGGTCCGGATCCCGCGGTCGTAGTTTCTCTCCCATGACCACCACCACCGTGAACTCCGTCCTGCGCGTCGCCCCCGCCTCCCCGGCGGAGGCCGCCGCCCACTTCCGCGCGAGCCTCGCCTTCCACACCGATGTCTCCGACGTGGCCGCCGCGCTCGCGGCCGGCGGCGACCCCGGGTTCGTCCTGGTGGACTCCCGTTCCACCGAGGCATGGGACCAGGGCCATGTCCCCGGCGCGGTGCACCTTCCCACCGCGCTCGTCCCCGAGCAGGCCGCGGAGCTCCTGGATCCGTCGGTCCCGGTCGTCACGTACTGCTGGGGCCCAGGCTGCGACGGCGCCACCCGGGCCGCGCTCGCCCTCGCCGAACTCGGCTACCGGGTCAAGGAGATGCTCGGTGGATTCGAGTACTGGGTGCGTGAGGGCTTCGAGTTCGAGACCTGGCGGGGCCGGGAGCGCCGTACCCCCGACCCGCTGACGGCGCCCGTGGGTTCCGGCGACTGCGGATGCTGAACCCCCGGTTCCGGTAAGGGAGCCGGCCCGGTAGGTTCTGCGCATGGTGCGATACGCGGAGCCGGGCACGGTCGAGTGGGTGGAGTCGGGCGGCGGTCCGCTCGTCGCGGTGCCGGAGACGGTGCTGCCGTTCTGGACGGGCGCCGACGGCGAGGAGACGGCCTCGGACTACGACCGGGCCTGCGAGGTGGACGGACTCGTCGGACTCCTCCCGGTCGGCGACGCGACGGCCCTGGTCCTGGGCGACGAGCCCGCCGCGACCGCCTTCCTCCCCGAGCACGGCACCCTCGTCCGCTGGATCGCCGGTGACTCCGAGGCGGAACTCCTGGCGAGCGTCCCGGCCGCGCTGCACACCGCGCGGTGGCGGCCCGAGGCGCACTGGAAGGTGCCCGGCACGGTCGTCCTGTTCGACGCGGCCTGGCCCGGCACCGGCTCCACGGGCACCGACCATGTGAGCCTCGCACTCACCCCGGGCCGTTACGCGGTCCGCGCGGCGCAGGTCCAGCCGGGCCCGGAAACCTGGCTGGTCCTCGTCCAGCTCCGACCGCTGCCCTGACCCGGCGGCCCGCCGTCACGGCGGTCGCGCCCGTGGGCGGCCGACCCCGCCGGCCTCGGTCCGTGCGCACCGTGGACGGCCACGGCGCGCCCGGACCGAGGCCAGGAGCACGGTGGCGGCCGCACCGCCGCGCGGGCGGGGCGTCCGGCCGATATCCGCGTGCGCCGGCCCGCCCGGCCCCGCATCATGGACGATCATGCCCAAGCTCCCGCACCCCGCGCCCGAAGCACTCCGCCGTGACCCCCTGCCCCTGCGGGGCCGGACCGCGCTGGTCACCGGGGCCAGCCGGCGCGGCGGCATCGGTCATGCCGTGGCCCGGCGTCTCGCCGCCTACGGGGCGAGCGTCTACCTGCACCATCATGTGCCGCACGACGCCGCCATGCCCTGGGGCGCCGACCGGACCGAGGCCGTGACCGCCTCCGTGCGCGACGCCCTCGGCGACCCCGACGCGACCGTGCTCGCCGGTCCCGGCGACCTCACCGACCCCGCGGCCCCCGCCGAGTTGCACGCCCGCGCGGCCGAGGCGCTCGGCGGACGGCTCGACATCCTCGTCGCCAACCACGCCCTCAGCGGCTCCGACGGCGACCTCGACACCGTCGACGCCGCCATGCTCGACGCGCACTGGGCCGTCGACGCCCGCTCGGTGCTGCTGCTCGTCCAGGCCCACGCCCGGCACCGCGCCGCCCTGCCGCCGCGCACCCCGGGCGGGCGTGTGGTGATGATGACCTCCGGGCAGGACATCGCCGGCGGTATGCCGGGCGAGATCGCCTACGCCCTCCAGAAGGGCGCGCTCGCCTCCGTCACCCGCTCCCTGGCGACCACGCTGGCCGAGCACGCGGTCACCGTGAACACCGTCAATCCCGGCCCGGTGGACACGGACTACCTGACCGGCGACACCTACGACGCCATCGCCGCCCTCTTCCCCGCGGGCCGCTGGGGCATGCCCGACGACCCCGCCCGCCTCATCGCGTGGCTGGCCACGGACGAGGCGGACTGGATCACCGGTCAGGTCATCGACTCCGAGGGCGGCTTCCGGCGCTGACGGCGCAGGACCGGCTCACAGCGCCGACAGCTCGTCCACCAGGTCGTCCAGACCCAGCGACCCCTGGGACAGCGCGGCCATGTGCCACGCCTTGAGGTCGAAGGCGTCGCCGTGCCGCTCGCGGGCGTTCTCCCGGCCCAGCAGCCACGCCCGCTCGCCGAGCTTGTAGCCGATCGCCTGGCCCGGGATCGTCAGATAGCGGGTCAGCTCGCTCTCCACGAAGTCCGCCGGGCGGCTGCTGTGCGCCCCGAAGAACTCCTCGGCCAGCTCCGGCGTCCAGCGCTCACCCGGGTGGAACGGCGACTCCGCCGGGATCCGGAGCTCCAGGTGCATGCCGATGTCGACGACGACCCGGGCCGCCCGCATCATCTGCGCGTCCAGGTAGCCCAGCCGCTCCTCCGCGTCCGCGAGGAAACCGAGCTCGTCCATCAGCCGCTCCGCGTACAGCGCCCAGCCCTCGGCGTTGGCGCTGACCATGCCGACGGAGGCCTGGTAGCGGGAGAGGTCCTCGGCCATGTGCACCCACTGCGCGAGCTGGAGGTGATGGCCGGGCACGCCCTCGTGGTACCAGGTGGAGACCAGGTCGTAGACCGGGAAGCGGGTCAGGCCCATCGTGGGCAGCCAGGTGCAGCCCGGCCGGGAGAAGTCCTCCGAGGGCTGCGTGTAGTACGGGGCCGCCGCGCTGCCCGCCGGCGCGATCCGCGACTCCACCTTCCGTACCCGCTCGGCGAGGTCGAAGTGCGTGCCGTCCAGGGACTCGATCGCCCGGTCCATCACGCCCTGCAGCCACGCGCGGACCTCGTCGACGCCCTCGATGTGCCGGCCGTGCTCGTCCAGGTGCGCCAGCGCCACCCACGGGGTCGCGGCCCCGGGCAGGATCTTCTCGGCCTCCTGCTTCATCTCGCCCAGCAGCCGGTGGTACTCGGACCAGCCGTACGCGTACGCCTCGTCCAGGTCGAGATCGGTCCCGTTGTAGTAGCGGGCCCAGCGGGCGTACCGCTCCCGGCCCACCGTGTTCGGCGCGCCCTCGACGGCCGGCGCGTACACGTCGCGCATCCAGTCCCGCAGCTCCACGACGGCCGCGGTCGCCGCGCGGGCGCCCTCGTCCAGCTCCGTGCGCAGCGCGTCCGGTCCCGCGGCGGCGAAGTCCTCGAACCAGCCGCGGCCCTCACCGGTGTCCGCCCACTCGCCGAGCTGCCCGACGAACGTCTCCGTCGGGCGTGGAGCCGCGTACAGCTTGCGCTCCAGGCCCAGCGCGAGGGACTCCCGGTAGCCCGCCAGCGCGGCCGGCACCGCGCGCAGCCGCTCGGCGATCGCCGCCCAGTCCTCCTCCGTCCCGGCCGGCGTCACGGTGAACACCTCGCGCACCGAATGCGCGACCGTGCCCAGGTTGCCGACCGCGCGCAGGCCCTCGTCGGCCTCGTGCACGGCGAGTTCCGCGGTGAGCCGCTCGCGCAGCAGGCGGGCGCAGCGGCGCTCGATGTCGCTGTCCGCGCCGGGCCGCCGCTCGGCCTCGTCGAGCCGCGCGAGGGTGGCCCGCTGGAGTTCGGCGACCGCCTCCTGTCCGGCGGGCGAGAGATCGGGCAGCCGGGAGGAGCTCTCCTTCACTCCGAGGAACGTCCCGGTGACCGGGTCGAGGGCGATGAGCTCGTCGACGTAGGTGTCGGCGACCTGACGGGGAAGCGCGCTGTTGGTCTGAGACATGCGGACCATCCTGGTACGCGGCCCCTCGCACGTCACCCGGTTTGAGCTGTGGGCGAAGGCGGCAGCAGGGGGCCGCAGTCCCACTGCTGGAAGATCAGCCGGGTCTCCACGCGGGCCACCTCCCGCCGGGCGGTGAACTCGTCGAGCACCAGCCGTTGCAGATCCGCCATGTCCGCGACCGCGACATGCACCAGATAGTCGTCGGGGCCGGTCAGGTGGAACACGGTCAGTGATTCCGGCAGCGCCCGGATCCGCTCCACGAACGGCCCCACCAGTTCCCGCCGGTGCGGTCTGACCTGCACCGACAGCAGCGCCTGGAGCCCGCGCCCCAGTTTGGCGGGATCCAGCTCCAGCCGGTGCCCGAGGATCACGCCGGAGCGGCGCAGCCGGGTCACCCGGTCCAGACAGGTCGACGGCGCGACCCCGACCTGCGCGGCGAGATCCCGGTACGTCGTCCGGGCGTCGTTCTGCAACAGCCGCAGCAGATGGAGGTCCACCGGATCCAGTACGACAGATTCGGCCACCGGCCGAACGTAGCACGGGGGTCAGCCATCGGTATCCGCTCAGTGTTCACCCTTCCGTCCATGGACTTGGGCATGGACACGCGACGCACCACACGAGCACTCGCCACCGAGGCCGTGCACGCAGGCCGCGACGACCTCGCCGGACTGGGACTGCACGCCCCGCCGATCGACCTGTCGACCACGTACCCCTCGTACGACAGCCGGGCCGAGGCCGCCCGCATCGACGCCTTCGCCACCACCGGAGCCGAGCCGGAGGGCCCGCCCGTCTACGGGCGGCTCGGCAACCCGACCGTCGCCCGTTTCGAGACCGCTCTCGCCCGCCTGGAGGGGACGGAGTCGGCGGTCGCGTTCGCCAGTGGCATGGCCGCGCTCAGCGCCGTCCTGCTGGTCCGCGGCTCGATGGGGTTGCGGCACGTCGTCGCCGTACGCCCCCTGTACGGGTGCAGCGACCATCTGCTGACCGCCGGACTGCTCGGCTCCGAGGTGACCTGGACCGACCCGGCCGGGGTCGCCGACGCGCTGCGCCCCGACACCGGCCTGGTGCTGGTGGAGACCCCGGCCAACCCCACGCTCGCCGAGATCGACCTGCGGGCCGTCGCCCACGCCTGCGGCTCCGTGCCGCTGCTCGTCGACAACACCTTCGCCACGCCGGTCCTCCAGCGCCCGGCCGAGCACGGGGCGCGCCTTGTGCTGCACAGCGCCACCAAGTACCTCGGCGGGCACGGGGACGTACTGGCGGGCGTGGTGGCCTGCGACGAGGAGTTCGCCGGGCGGCTGCGCCAGGTGCGGTTCGCCACGGGCGGCGTACTGCACCCGCTGGCCGGCTATCTGCTGCTGCGCGGCCTGTCGACCCTGCCGGTACGGGTGCGGGCCGCGTCCGCGAACGCCGCCGGACTCGCCGGCCGGCTCACCGCCGATCCGCGCGTGGCCCGGGTGCACTACCCGCGCATCGGCGGGGCGATGGTCTCCTTCGAGGTGCACGGGGACCCGCACGAGGTGATCGCCGGCGTACGCCTGATCACCCCGGCCGTCAGCCTGGGCAGCGTGGACTCCCTCATCCAGCACCCGGCCTCCATCAGCCACCGCATCGTCGACGCCGAGGACCGCAGGGACGCCGGGGTGAACGACCGGCTGCTGAGGCTCTCGGTCGGCCTGGAGGACGTCGAGGACCTGTGGGCCGATCTGGACGCGGCCCTGGGGGAGCGGGCCGGGACGCCCGCACCGGCGGAGGCGTCGGTCCGGGGCTGAGGCCAGGCACACGGGGAGCGGCCCGCCGGGCCGCTCCCCGGACGCCCGCGCGGTGGCCGGGGTCCCGTGCTCGTGGTGTGCCGGCCGGCACGCTGTGGCCGTCGTCCCGTGGCCGCGTGCTCGTGGTGTGCCGGTCGGCACACTGTGATCGTCGTCCCGTGGCCGCGCGGCGGCCGGAGCCCCGTGTCCATACGCTCGCCGTGTGCCGACTGGCGCGTTGTGACCATCGCCCCCGTGCCCGCGCGGTGGCCATGGCCTCGCGTTCGCGTGTGACGGGCTACGACCGGCCGACCCGTTCGCCGTGCTCCCGCCCCTCCTCCGCGCGGCGGTCCGGTACGGCGTCCAGGCGGGCCGTGACGACCAGCGTGCCCTCCTCGATCTGGTAGTCGAGCGGCAGCCCCAGGCCGCGCATCGCGGCGACCATGCCGGTGTTCGACGCCTGCGTCACGGCGTACACCTGGGCGCAGCCGTCCTCGGCCGCCATCGCCACCAGCCGGGAGAGCAGCTCGGCGCCGATGCCCCGGCGCTGCCAGGCGTCCTCCACGACCAGCGCGACCTCGGTCTCGTCGCCGTCCCACAGCAGATGGCCGAGGCCGACGATGCGGCCCGAGGCGGTCTGCGCGGCGAGCGTGCGGCCGAAGCGCGGGCTGAGCAGGTGGTTCAGATAGCGGTCGGCGTCGCCGACCGGCCCGTGGTACCGCATGCGCAGGGTCTCGGTGGAGCACCGCTCGTGCATCGCCCGCGCGGCCGCCAGATCGCCGGTGTCCGCGCGGCGCACGGAGACGGCACTGCCCTCGGGCAACGTGAGGACGTCACGGCCGCGCGGGATCCGCGGACCGAGCCGGGCGTCCAGCTCCACGAGTGCCCGCGCGCGGGCGAACTCGGTGGGTGTGAACGGCAGATACGGCCGCTCCACGGTGATCACCCCGCCCTCCGGGGCGCGCAGCCGGATCACGGTGTCCTCCAGGGTGCCCTCCTCGGGCACGGTCGTGGCCGCCCGGTGACCGCCGCCCGGCAGGGAGCGGATCGTGCACCGGCCCAGCAGCTGGCGCAGCGCGAGCGGCAGTTCGGCCGCGTCCTGTGCGGTGCGGGCGGCCAGCCCGAGGACCCGGGTCGGCGCGTCCACCAGATCGTGGGCGTCGGCCCGCTCGGTCCAGGTGTCCGCACCTCCGGCGAGCGACACGGCGGTGACGAGGTCCGTCCCCTCCGGCGCCCGCAGCAGGAACTCGTCGATGGTGTCCTCGCCCAGCGGGTGCGTCTGCAGGCTCAGGATGTCGACCCGCAGCTCGGCCAGCGCCGTGCAGAGCGTGGCCAGCGCGCCCGGTTCGTCCTTCACCGTCGTCCGCATCCGCCACAGCACGCTGCCCCCGGCCACGGCGGAGGGCGGCGGGGCATCGCCGGTATCGTGCGCCGGCGGTGCGTGGCCGTGGCGGCGTACCCACCATGCGTGGAACGCCGCCGTGCACCGTGCGGCGAGTCCGGCCGGGTCCCGGCGGCCGTTCGTGGGGCCGCCGTGCGGGGTGTTCGTCACTTCAGACATGTCTCGACTCATACAGCCACTGTGAAGGAACCGTGTTTCGTGATCACGAACGTACTGTGACTGATGGGTAAAGCGCGCTTCTGTCCGTTTTGTTGAGTCGCTGACCGAAGTTACTGACCGACCAGGCCCGGCCGCAGCGTCTTCGTGAACAGCACGGTGCCGTCCTGCTCCCGCATCCGCACCGTCAACTCGCCGCTGTCGCCGTCGATGTCGACCTCGCCGAAGAACTGGTAGCCGCCGGCGGGTGAGACGTTCGAGGCGCTCGGCGCCTTCACCCACACCCGCTCCGGGCCGAAGGTGCCGTCGAGCGCGCTGGCCGGGAAGGCGCCCGCGTTCAGCGGACCGGAGACGAACTCCCAGAACGGCTCGAAGTCGTCGAACGCGGCCCGCGAGGGCTGGTAGTGCTGCGCCGAGGTGTGGTGCACGTCGGCCGTCAGCCACACCGTGCCGGTGATCCGCCGGTGCTTGACGAACCGCAGCAGCTCCGCGATCTGCAGCTCCCGCCCCAGCGGCGCCCCCGGGTCGCCCTGGGCCACCGCTTCGACGTGTCGACTGCCCTCGGTCGTGTCGGGCACGACGAGACCGATCGGCATGTCGGCGGCGATCACCTTCCACACCGCCCGCGACCGCGACAGCTCCCGCTTGAGCCAATCCAGTTGCTCCCGCCCGAGGATGCCCTGCGGGTCCACGGTCTGGTCACCGGAGGAGTTGGCGTTGCGGTACGTCCGCATGTCCAGCACGAACACGTCGAGCAGCGGCCCCTGCCGCAGCACCCGGTACACCCGGCCCTCCCGGGCGCCCGGCCGCAGCGTGGACATCGGGAAGTACTCGCCGAACGCGCGCCGCGCGCGGGCCGCCAGCACGTCGACGCTCTTCTCCGTGTACCGGGCGTCCGTGTCGGCGATCCGCTGGCCCGGGTACCAGTTGTTGCGCACCTCGTGGTCGTCCCACTGCACGATGGACGGCACCTGGGCGTTGAACCGGCGCAGGTTCTCGTCGAGCAGGTTGTAGCGGAAGTTGCCCCGGAACTCGGCCAGGGTCTCGGCGACCTTCGACTTCTCCTCGGTGGTGACGTTCCGCCAGACGCTGCCGTCCGGCAGGGCGGCGGTCGCGGAGACGGGGCCGTCGGCGTAGACGGTGTCCCCGCTGAACAGGAAGAAGTCGGGGTCGAGCCGCGCCATCGCGTCGAAGATGCGGTAGCCGCCGAAGTCGGGATTGATGCCCCAGCCCTGTCCCGCCAGGTCGCCCGACCACAGGAACCGCACACCGTCCCGGCGCCGGGCGGCGACCGTGCGGAACGTGCCGGTGACCGGCTCGCCGGTGCGGCGCGGGTCGTCGGGGTCGGCGAGCAGCACCCGGTAGTGGATCTGCTCGCCGGACGGCAGCCCGCGCAACCGGGTCGTTCCGGTGAAGTCGGTGCCCGCGCCGAGCAGCGGACCGTGCCATCTGCGCGGACGGCGGAACGACTCGGTCGCCGACGTCTCGACGATCATCCGCGCCGGACGGTCGGAGCGCACCCACACCAGCCCCGAGTCACGGGTGACGTCGCCGGTCTGCACGCCCCATTCGGCCCGCGGGCGCCCGGAGAGGGCGAAGGCGGGCGCCGCGCCGAGCGCGGTGGGCAGGGTCAGGGCCGCCGAGGCGGCGAGCGAGCCGCGCAGCACGGCGCGACGGCCGGGGAGCGGACGGTGTGACATGGATGCGCCTCCAGGGACGGGATCCGGCCAGTGTGCGCAACCACACCTACGCGGGCGGCGCGGCGCGCACACCAACCCCGGGTGAACAATCGATCACACGCGCGGGCGAGCGGGTGCCTGTCCGGCGGTGGCCTCCGCCATGAGACGGACACCTTCACGGATCCGCGCGGGCGTCATGTGCGCGTAGCCCAGCACGAGCCGTACGCCCTCCTCCGGCTCCTCGCGGTGGGCGTGGTCCGTGAGCGGGCGCACCGCGACACCGGCGGCCGCCACCCGCGCGAGGAAGCGTTCTCGCGGCCCGTAGCGTCCGGGCAGCGAGACGATGACGTGCAGCCCCGCCGCGATCCCGGAGACCCCGGCGCCCGGGAAGTGCTCCCCGAGCGCGGAGACCAGGGCGTCGCGCCGCTCGCGGTAGGCGCGCTGGCAGCGGCGCAGCTGACGGTCGTAGTCGCCGCGTTCCAGGAGCCGGGCGAACAGCGCCTGGTCCAGGGTGGGGTGGCCGAGGTCCATGGTGCGCTTGCGCTCCACCACCTCCTCGGCCCACCCCTGCGGCACCAGCAGCCAGCCGAGCCGCAGCCCGGGGGCGAGGGACTTGCTGACCGAGCCGGTGTAGGCCACGTGCTCGGGGTCGAGCCCCTGAAGGGCGCCGACGGGCGCCCGGTCGTAGCGGAAGTCGCCGTCGTAGTCGTCCTCCAGGACGATCCCGTCCACGGACCGGGCCCAGTCGAGCAGTTCGGCCCGGCGCCGCGCGGAGTACGCGATGCCGGTGGGGAACTGGTGCGCCGGCGTCACGACGGCCGCCCGCGCCCCGGAGGCCCGCAGCGGCGCCATGACGAGCCCTTCGCCGTCCACCGGTACGGGTACGGCGGTGACCCCGGCGGCGGCGTACAGGGACTCGTGCTGCGGGCTGCCGGGGTCCTCCACGGCGACGGCGCGCAACCCGCGTGCGTGGAGGGCGAATCCGAGCAGCGCCATCGCCTGCGCCACTCCGGATACCACCACGATCCGCTCGGGATCGGCCACCACACCCCGGCGCCGCGCGAGCAGTCCGGCCAGCGCCGTGCGCAGCCGGGGCAGCCCGCGCGGATCGGGATACCCCAGCTCCTGGTGCGGAAGGTCCGCGAGCACGCCGCGCTGCGCCGCCGCCCATGCCGCGCGGGGGAACAGCGACAGATCGGGGGTGCCGGGGACGAAGTCCGCGCGGGTGCCGGGGGTGCGCGGGGCGAGGTCGTGGGCGCGCGGGCGGGCGGCCCGTACCGCCGCCCCCACCCACGTCCCGGCGCCCCGGCCGGAGCGGAGATAACCCTCCGCCGTCAGCTGCTCGTACGCCTCCGTGATCAGCCCCCGCGACACACCGAGGTCGGCGGCCAGGTCACGGCTCGACGGCAGCCGGGTCCCCGGCGCGAGCCGCCCCGACCGCACCGCCTCGCGCAGCGCGGCCTGCAGCGAACGGCCACGCGCGCGGGCCGGTGCGGAGGCGGCGGGCAGCAGCAACTCCCAGGCGGAGGAGGCGGCGGGCCCCTCGGGGCCGGTCTGCGGTGACGTCATGACAGGGCCACACTAGGCCGTCCGGGGGTACGTTCCCGCCCTCAGCGACTGCCGTCGAGGATGACGCGCGCGACCAGCGCCGGGTCGTCGTTCATCGGGACGTGACCGCAGCCGGGCAGCCGGACCAGCCGGGCCCGGGGGATGATCCGCTTGGCGCGGACGCCCTGCCGGGGGATCAGCAGCCGGTCCCGGGCGCCCCAGGCGACGGTCACCGGGATGCCGGGCACGTCGTCGGTGAACCGTACGGCGGTGCCCGCGCGGAGGGTCTCGGCGAAACCGGTGGCCCCGGCGAGCGCGAGCGTCTCGGCGACCACGGCCTCGGGGGAACGGCGCCCGGGACGGGCGTAGATGGTGCTGGTCAGCGCCGCCCGGCCGGCCGCGGAGCGGGCGAGGCGCTCGACCAGCGGAAGCGGCATCCGCTCCGCGATCCGCCGCATGCCGATCAGCACGCCGAAGGCGTACCGCCGCTCGGCCTGCGTCCAGAAACCCGCCGGGGACAGGGCGGTGACGGACCGTACGAGCCGTTTGCGGCCGAGTTCCAGGGCCAGCAGGCCGCCGAGCGAGTTGCCCGCGACATGCGGTCGGTCGAGCTCCAGCTCCTCGCACAGGGCGCCCAGGGCGGCGTTCATGGTCGGCAGGTCGTGGGCGAGGCCGTCGGGCAGCGACGGGGAGGCGCCGAAGCCGGGCAGGTCCACGGCGATCACCTCGCGCTCGGTCGCCAGGATGTCCACCACCGGGTCCCAGGCCTGGCGGTGATGGCCGATGCCGTGCAGCAGGAGCAGCGGTTCGCCGCGGCCCACGCGCGCGTAGGACAGGGTCACGGACTGCGGGCCGAGGGGAGAGGTGACCTTGAAGGAGACGGTCGCGGACATGAGGGTGCTCCTCGTCTGGGACTCGCGGAAACGGACGCCGCCCGGCGTCGTAGACAGCTTGTCAGCAATTGCTACCGACGGGTAGCCCCGCGGTCGGTGTGTCCCGCCGGCCGGCGGCCGGTGCCGCCTGGACACGGCCGCGCGGGTCGGCTGGGATGGTGCCGTGACCACCGACACCGTGACCGATGTCTTCGAGGAACACCGCCCCGTCCTCCTGGGGGTCGCCTACCGCATGCTGGGCCGGGTGGCCGACGCGGAGGACGTGGTGCAGGACGCGTGGCTGCGCTGGTCGGGCGGCGACCGGACCGAGGTGTGCGAACCGCGCGGCTACCTGGTGCGCGTCACCACCCGCCTCGCCATCGACCGGCTGCGCCAGATCAAGGCGCGCGGCGAGACGTACGTCGGCCCGTGGCTTCCCGAGCCCTACGTCACCGACTTCGGCGACACCGTCCCGGACGCCGCCGGGCGGGCCGTCCTCGCCGACTCCGTCTCCCTCGCCGTCCTCGTCGTCATGGAGTCCCTGTCGCCCCTGGAACGCGCGGTGTTCGTACTGCGGGAGGCGTTCGGCTACCCGTACGCCGACATCGCGGCCGTGCTCGACCGCGGCGAACCGGCCGTGCGTCAACTCGCCGGCCGCGCCCGCAGACACGTCGAGGAGCGCCGCCCGCGCTACGAGGTCGACCCCGCCCGGCGCCGCGACCTCACCGAACGCTTCCTGGCCGCGGCGGCCGACGGAGACCTGGAGGGCCTGCTGCGACTGCTCGCCCCCGACGCGCGTCTGGTCGGCGACAGCGGCGGCAAGTCGCGCGCCCCGCTGCGGGTCCTGGAGAGCGCCGACCACGTGGGGCGCTTCCTCCTCGGCGTCGCCCGCAAGGGCGTGCCGGACCTCGCCTTCCGCTTCCTTGAGCTCAACGGCGGCCCCGCGGCGCTCGTCCTGTCCGGTGACAAGCCCGACTCCGTCGTCCAGCTCGACGTCGCCGACGGGCGCGTCCGGACGGTGTACGTCATCCGCAATCCCGACAAGCTGCGTTCGCTCGCCGAGGTCCGGTAGGAGTCCCCGCACCGAAGCCCCCGTCGCGACGAGGGCCCGTCGTCGTGCCCGATTGGTATTGACCAAGGGTGAGGGGCGCCTTATGGTCGCAGATAAGTGAAACAACCTTTAATAAACAAGGGCGCTAAAACGCGGCCGGACACGGCGATCGTGGAGGACAGGGTGGGGACCACGCAGCTGGAAACGGTGCCGGAACCGAAGTACTGGCACCTCAGGACCGTGCTCAGCGAGGCGCTGGACTCGGAGTTCTCCGTGGGCGAGATCCTGCCCAACGAGCGCGACCTCGCCGCCCGCTTCGGCGTCGCCCGCGCCACGCTCCGGCAGGCCCTGGAGCAGCTCGAACTCGAAGGCAGGCTGCAGCGCCGCCGCGGTGTGGGCACGACGGTCGCCCCGCCGCGCATGGGCGTGTCCGTCGGCGCGGCACAGCACGCCTGGCCCGGCGGGCCGCACGACGCCTGGCAGACCCTCGACTGTGCGCCCGAGGTACCGCCCGCCGCCGTCGCCGAGACGCTGGTGACCGGCCGCGACGAGTCCGTGCACGTCGTGCGGCGCTCCCGCGTCTCCCAGGGCCAGCCCGTCGCCGCCGAACTCCTCTACATCCCGGCGGACTCGGTACCGGACCTGTCCGGCATCGACGCGCCGTCCGGTACCGCACGCGCGCGTGCGGTACTGCGGGAACTGCAGCGCCTGGAGCTGGAGCGGCAGGAGAACGCGGTGGAGCTCGGCTCCGCCCGCGCGGACGACGCGCGCGAACTGGACCGCCTGCCCGGCGCGCCCGTCCTCGTCGTCACCACCCGCTTCATCGCCCGCGGCCGCACCGCCGCGCTCTCCGTGGCCACGTACCGCGCGGACACCTGCCGCCTGACCTTCGGTGACTCCGGTGGCGTCGAGATCCACCACGGCCCGGAACGCCACGCGTCCTGACCCCACCCCCCCCATAGCCGCGTGCCGCGGCGCCGCCGTAGCCACCCCGCAGCCGAGGGCAGCCGCACCGCCGTAGCTGCGGGCAGTCGTGCCGCTGGGGCGGCACGGGTGGGCGCAGCGGCACCCCTCCAGCGGGGCGAGCGCAAACCCACCCCCGCTCAGCCGCCGCCGGGGTGTCCACTGGGCGGGGGTGTCACGCAGCCCGGCGTTCGCGGGGTGCCGTCGCGCCCACCCGTGCCGCCCTGCGGCACGACTGCCCGCGGGAGCGGGGACGCGGGGACGGGGAGCCGGCCCCCCGGGCGCTGGGCGCCGATGCGGCGTGCCCGCTACCGGCGGGCCGTCACCGTGCCGTCCACCGCGAAGAGTTGGCCCTCCACGTGGTCGAGGGCCAGGCGCACCGCACCCGTGGCGACCACCGCCTCACCGAGGTGGGACAGGGTGACCTTCGGCGGGCGCAGACAGTAGCGGGCCAGTTCGCGGCGCAGCGGCTCCAGGACGCCGTCCAGGCCGGCCGCCCAGCCGCCGATCACGACCAGTTCCGGGTCGAGGGCCAGCACCAGCGCCGCCACGTCGTGGACGAGCCGGCGGATGAACCGGTCCATGGCCGCCAGCGCCCGCTGGTCGCCCTCGCGGGCCTGCGCGAACACCTCGGCGACCGCCTGCTCGTCGAGCGGGTGCAGCGGCTCGTCCGTGGTGGACAGCAACGTCTCGGGGGTCGCCTCCCGGCCCAGCAGATGCAGCGCCCCGATCTCCCCGGCCGCCCCGCCGTACCCCCGGTGCAGCCGCCCGCCGATCAGCGATCCGGCGCCCGGACTCAGCCCGGCCAGCACGAACACCACGTCGTCGGTCCCCCGGGCGGCGCCCTTCCAGTGCTCGGCGACGACCGCCGCGTTGGCGTCGTTCTCCACCAGCACCGGACACTTGAAGGACCGGCTCAGCCGCTCGCCGAGGCCGAGGCCCGTCCAGCCGGGCAGCGCCGTGCCCAGCCGCACCGTGCCGTCCGCCTCCACGATCCCCGGCGTGCCCACGCCCACGGCCCGCAGCGAGCCGCGCGGGACACCGGCCCGCCGCAGCAGCTCCGCGACGGCCGTGCTGATCCGCTCCAGCCGCTCGTCGGCGTCGACCGTCTCGTCGACGTCCCGCGCCTGCGCGCCGATCACCCGGCCGTCCAGATCGGCCAGCAGCGCGGCCACCCGGTGCGCGCCGATCTCCAGACCGAGCAGATGCCCGGCCTCCGCCCGGAACCGGAACCGCCGCGCCGGCCGCCCCTGCCGCCGCGCGGCACCCTCCTCGGCCGCCGTCTCCACCACGAGACCCGCCTCGACGAGCCCCTCCACGACGCCCTCGACGGTCGGCCGGGACAGCCCCGTCACCCGGGTCACCTCGGTCAGCGTCGCGCAGTCCGTCGCCCGCAACGCGTGCAGCACCACCGCGGAGTTGATCCTTCGCAGCAGCGAGGGGTCCCCGCCGGTCAGCCGACCCACCGTCCGTCCTCCCAGCTCGTGCGCGTGTTGGGCGGATCGTACTCGGCGCCGCGGACCCCGGCGACCTCCGGGCACGGCCGCCCCGGGGGCGCGGGTTCAGCCCGGCGCCACGAAGCCCGACTCGTAGGCCGCGATCACCGCCTGGGTCCGGTCGCGCGCCCCCAGCTTCGCCAGCACGGCGCTCACATGGGACTTCACGGTCTCCGTCCCCACCACCAGTCGCGCGGCGATCTCCGCGTTGGTCAGGCCCCGCGCCATCAGCCGCAGTACCTCCCCCTCGCGGTCGGTCAGCCGCGCCCGCTCCAGCACGTCGCGCGCCGCGCGGTTGCCGTCGCCGTCGGCGTACTCGGCCGCGAGCCGGCGCACCGAGGCGGGGAAGAGCAGCGACTCGCCCTCGGCGACCAGCCGCACCGCGTGCACGATCTCCGCGGGCCGTGCCCGCTTCAGCAGGAACCCGTCGGCGCCCGCGCGCAGCGCCCCGTACACGTACTCGTCGTTCTCGAACGTCGTCACGACGAGGATCTTCGGCGGCGCGTCGACCGTCCGCAGCAGCGCCCGCGTGGCCTCGATCCCGTCCAGCAGCGGCATGCGTACGTCCATGGCGACCACGTCCGGCCGCAGTTGCCGTACGAGCGGAATGACCGCCGCACCGTCGGCCGCCTCCCCGACGACCTCGATGTCCGGCTGCGCCTCCAACACGGCCCGCAGACCCGCGCGTACGAGGGGTTCGTCGTCGACGAGCAGAACGGTGACCGGCATGCGGCCAGCGTAGATCAGCGCAACGGCAGCTCCACCCGCACCCGCCAGTCACCCCGGTCGGGACCGGTCTGCGCCCGCCCGCCCAGCAGCGCCGCGCGCTCGCGTATGCCGCGCAGACCGCTGCCCCGGCCGGGCCCGGGTACCGCCCCGGTGAGCGGATTGCGGACCTCCAGGCCGAGCGAGCCGTCGTCGACCGCGATACGGACCCGCACGGGGACGGCGCCCGCGTGCCGCAGCACATTGGTCAGGGCCTCCTGGAGGATGCGGTACCCCTCGCGGGAGACCGGCCCGGGCACGGTGTCCAGGGGCCCGGTCACGGCGACGTCGACCTCCGCGCCGGAAGCCCGCGCGGACTCCAGCAGCCGGTCGGCGTCCGTGAGGGCAGGCCGGCCGCCGGCCGGCCTCCCGGACTCGCGCAGGACGCCGAGGACCCGCTCCAGGTCCTCCAGCGCGGCCCGGCCGGTCTCCTCGATGGCGTCCAGCGCCCGCTCGGTGAAGGCGGGATCGCCGGCCGCGCGGGCGGCGCCCGCCTGCACGACGGCCACGGTCAGGGCGTGACCGATGGAGTCGTGGAGCTCCCGGGCGATACGGGTGCGCTCCAGGAGCCGCTCGGTGCGTTCCTCCATGGCGGCCAGCCGCTCGGCGGGGGAGGGGCCGAGCAGACGGCGGGCCAGCGCCGTGATCAGCCGGCCCGAGCCGACCACGGTCGCCGCCAGGGTCACCGACACCAAGGGCAGCAGGAGTACGTGCCACCGGCTGTGGCCTTCGAGGAGGAACGACTCGCCGGAGGCCGTGTCCCCGCCGAACGCCGCCGCCCCCAGGTCCACCGCGGCCATGAGCAGGTTCGCGGTGAACACGGAGGTCGCGCAGCCGATCAGCAGCCGTGCCTGAAGCCATACGACGAGCCTGCCCCGGTCGCTCCAGGAGGCGGACGGCGCGACGACGATGCCGGCGCTGTCGCTGTCGCTGTCGTGCCGCTGACCGGTCAGCAGCAGCCTGGCCTGCAACCCCTCCACGGTGCGCATCGCGGGCACCAGCCCGACGGGCACGAGCACCAGGGCCGCCGCCACCCAGGTCCACCACGCCTCCTCGAGGAACAGCCACATCGACGGCCACACGATCGCGATGAACAGATGCAGCAATCGTGTGTACGTCACCGTCCGGCCGAACGGGCGCAGCAAGCGGATCATGCCGTCATCGTGCCAGCCGCCACGGACGACGGACCTCCCCCGCGCGGGGGAGACGATCTCCACCGGCGGGTGAGGCCCCGCCCCCGTACGAGCCGTCACGCTGCTGCCATGACCAGCATCGACGTCCAGGACCTCACCAAGGAGTACGGCACCCGGCGAGCCGTCGACCACCTCACCTTCCGCGTCCTGCCCGGCCGCGTCACCGGCTTCCTCGGCCCCAACGGCGCCGGCAAGTCCACCACCATGCGCCTGGTGCTCGGCCTCGACCACCCCACGTCCGGCTCCGCCACCCTCGGCGGACGCGCCTACGCCGCCTTCGAGGAACCCCTGCGCCAGGTCGGCGCCCTGCTCGACGCGCAGGCCGCGCACGGCTCCCGCACCGGCCGCGACCATCTGCGCGTCCTGGCGGCGAGCCACCGCATCCCGGACCGCCGGGTCGACGAGGTGCTGGAGGAGACCGGCCTGGGCCCCGCGGGGCGCCGCCGGGTGCGGACCTACTCCCTGGGCATGCGCCAGCGGCTGGGCATCGCCGCCGCGCTGCTCGGCGACCCGGAGGTGATCATGCTCGACGAGCCCTCCAACGGCCTCGACCCCGAAGGCATCGTGTGGATCCGCACCCTGCTGCGCCGGCTCGCGGACGAGGGGCGGACCGTCCTGGTCTCCAGCCATCTGATGAACGAGACCGCCTCCTTCGCCGACCACCTCGTCGTCCTCGGACGGGGCCGGCTCCTCGCCGACACCCCGATGCGGGAGTTCGTCGCCGCGCGCGTGCGCCCCACGGTCCGTATCCGCACCTCCGACCCCACCGCCCTCAGAAGGGTCCTCGCCGGGCACGGTCACGACGCCGTGGAACACCCGGACGGCCACTGGACCGTGCCGGACGCGCGCGTGGACGACATCGGACGCCTCGCCTCCGCCGCCGGGGTGCCGATCCTCGAACTCACCGCGGACGAGGGCACGCTGGAACAGGCCTATCTGGACCTGACCGCCGCCGAGACCGAGTTCGCCGCACTGCCCCAGGAGGCCTGACCATGCAGTTCGCACCCGTGCTCCACGCCGAGTGGCTGAAGATCCGCACCGTCCGTTCGCTCCCCGGGGCCCTGGTCGCGCTGTTCGCCGCGACCACGGCGTTCTCCGCGATCGCCGGGTCGGACGGAGCGTCGGATCCGGAGTCCGACCCGCTGTTCACCGCCCTGTCCGGTGTCACACCGGGCCAGATCGCCGCCATCTCCTTCGGAGCCATGGCCGTATCGGCGGAGTACCACAACGACGCCCTGCGGCTCTCACTGGCCGCGGTCCCGCGGCGCGGACGCTGGTTCGCCGCGAAGGCCACGGCGATCGCCGTCCCCACGCTGGCCGTGAGCCTGCTGACCGCCCCGGCCGCTCTCCTCGTGGCGCGGGTGGGGCTCGGCGGGGCGGCGAGCGGCCTCACCCCGGCCGAGCAGATCCGGGGCGTCGTGGGCTGCGCCGTCTACCTCACGCTGATGGCCCTGTTCGCCGCGGGCCTCGCTACCCTGCTGCGCAGCGGCGTGGCCACGCTGTCCGTGCTGATCCCCTTCATCCTCGTCGTGTCCTTCGTGATCGGCGACGCGGCCGGCACCGTCGCCGACTTCCTGCCCGACCGGGCCGGACAGGTGGTCCTGCACGAGACCCACGACGGAACACTCGGCCCCTGGTCGGGACTGGCGGTGACCGCGCTGTGGACGGCCGCCGCGCTGGCGGCCGGGGCGTGGAGCCTGCGCCGCCGCGACGCCTGACCGGAAGTCGGCCGACGCCCCGCCGACCGCCCGTGCCGGCGGGTTTACTGGGCCCATGAACATCGCCCGGCACATCGCCCTCATCGACGAGCTGTGCTTCCGTCCCTTCCCGGCGGAGCACGGCCCGTCGGACGTCGGCTTCGGGGGACCGGGCCACCATGTCGCCGTACTGGAGACCGAGGACGGCCCGGACGGGGACCCCGCGCGGCGGGCGGTCACGGTGGACCGGTTCGAGAAGGACCACGACGCCGTGTACGAGGTGCTGGCCTCGCGCTGGGGAGACACCGGCCCCTGGAACCCGCGCGCCGGGCGGAAGGAGGTGCCCGAGCCGTGGGCCTGGCTCGCCGACCGCGCCGGCGTGGCCCGGGTGTGGGAGGTGCAGGGCACCGGCCGCTGGGTCGCCGTCGCGGTCGCCGACCGGGACCCGGACGACGCGATCCGACTGCTGGCGGTGGTCACGGAAACGCCCCCGCGCTGACCACCGGCCGTCACTGCCCGGCCGCGGCCTCCCGCAGCCGGCCGAACTCCTCCGCCAGCGTCGCCGGCGTCCAGTGCGCGTTCAGCCCGCTCGGATTGGGCAGCACCCACACGCGGGTGTCGCCGATCGTCCGCTCCTGCGGTCCGATCCGGGCTTTCCTGTCGTCGAACGCCGCGCGGTACGCGGTGACCCCCACCACGGCCAGCCACCGCGGCCGCAGCCGGGCCACCTTCAGGGCGAGCAGCCGCCCGCCCTCCCGGTACTCCTCGGCGCTCAGCTCGTCGGCCCGCGCGGTCGCCCGCGCCACCACGTTGGTGATCCCGAGCCCGTACGACAGCAGCTCCCGCTGCTCGGACGGCAGCAGCAGCCGGGGCGTGAAACCGGAGCGGTGCAGCGCCGGCCAGAAGCGGTTGCCGGGACGGGCGAAGTGGTGGCCGGTCGCGGCCGTCATCAGACCGGGGTTGATGCCGCAGAACAGCACGCGCAGGCCGTCCGCGACCACGTCCGGTACGAGACGGTCGCGGGCGGCCTCCAGCTCCTCCTGGGTGAAGCGCGTCAGAGGATCGCCCCGGGGGTGTACCCGGCGGCCTCCGGGTGCCGCTTGACGATCTCGTCGACGCGGCCGACCACGGTGGCGACCTGGTCGCCCGCGGCGCCGGTGAAGGACAGCTTGTCCGCCATCAGCGCCTCCAGCTCCGCGCGGCCGAGCGGCAGCCGCTCGTCGGCGGCGAGCTTGTCGAGGAGGTCGTTGCGCTCGGCGCCCCGCTCCCGCATGGCGAGGGCGGTGGCGACGGCGTTCTCCTTGATCGCCTCGTGCGCGACCTCACGGCCGACGCCCGCGCGCACGGCGCCCATCAGCACCTTGGTGGTGGCGAGGAACGGCAGGTAGCGGTCCAGCTCCCGGGTCACGACCGCCGGGAAGGCACCGAACTCGTCGAGCACCGTCAGGAACGTCTCCAGCAGCCCGTCCAGCGCGAAGAACGCGTCGGGGAGGGCCACCCGGCGCACCACCGAGCAGGACACGTCGCCCTCGTTCCACTGGTCGCCGGCCAGCTCACCGGTCATCGAGGCGTAGCCGCGCAGGATCACCATCAGGCCGTTGACGCGCTCGCAGGAGCGGGTGTTCATCTTGTGCGGCATCGCGGACGAGCCGACCTGGCCCGGCTTGAAGCCCTCGGTCACCAGCTCGTGCCCGGCCATCAGCCGGATCGTCTTCGCCAGCGACGACGGCGCGGCGGCGAGCTGCACCAGCGCGGTGACGACCTCGTAGTCCAGCGAGCGCGGGTAGACCTGGCCGACGCTGGTGAACGCCTGCGCGAAGCCCAGGTGCCCGGCGATCCGCCGCTCCAGCTCCGCGAGCTTGCCCGCGTCGCCGCCGAGCAGGTCCAGCATGTCCTGTGCGGTGCCGACCGGGCCCTTGATGCCGCGCAGCGGGTAGCGGCCCAGCAGCTCCTCCACCCGGCCGTACGCGACGAGCAGCTCGTCGGTGGCGGTGGCGAACCGCTTGCCGAGGGTGGTGGCCTGCGCGGCCACGTTGTGCGAGCGGCCGGCCATGACCAGCTCGCCGTACTCACCGGCCAGCTTGCCCAGCCGGGCCGCCACGGCGACCGCGCGGTCGCGGATCAGCTCCAGCGAGAGCCGGATCTGCAGCTGCTCGACGTTCTCGGTGAGGTCGCGGGAGGTCATCCCCTTGTGCACGTGCTCGTGCCCGGCGAGGTCGTTGAACTCCTCGATCCGCGCCTTCACGTCGTGCCGGGTGACCTTCTCGCGCTCGGCGATCGAGGTCAGGTCGACGGTGTCGAGGACACGCTCGTAGTCGGCGATCGCCGCGTCGGGCACCTCGATGCCGAGGTCCTTCTGGGCCCGCAGCACGGCGAGCCAGAGCTGCCGCTCCAGCCTCACCTTCTGCTCGGGCGACCAAAGCGTGGCGAGCTCGGCGGAGGCGTAGCGTCCGGCGAGGACGTTCGGGATACGGGGCTTGGCGGGCGCAGCAGTCACGTACAGGGAGTCTACTGGCGATTCCTGCAGGCCGGCGCCACCGGGTGGCCTGGAGGAAAGCACAAGGCGGCGCTACAGGCCCTCGTACGGCAGCAGCTCCGGGCGCTTCGGCGGCAGGCCGTCGCCCGAGGAGCGGCCGGTGAGGCGGCGGCCGATCCACGGCAGCAGGTGCTGCCGAGCGAACCGGGCGTCCGCGACCCGCCGGGCCATCCAGCGCGGCGGCAGCGTCGCCTCCGGGGGCAGATGCCACTCGGGGTCCTCCGGCGCGTGGCCCAGCGTCTGCCAGACCGCCTCCGCGACCCTGCGGTGCCCGTCCGCGGTCAGGTGCAGCCGGTCCACGTCCCACAGCCGGGGGTCGGCGAGCGACGGCGCCCCGTACAGGTCGACGACCAGCGCGCCGTGCTTCTCGGCGAGCTCGTCGACACACTCGAACAGCGCCTCCATGCGCGGGCGGAAGCGCTCCAGGACCGGCCCCTGGCGGCCGGGGCTGCGCATCAGCACCAGCTGCCCGCAGTGCGGTGCCAGCCGCTCCACGGCCTCGGTCAGCAGATCCCGCACCCTCCCCATGTCGCACTTGGGCCGCAGGGTGTCGTTGAGCCCGCCGACCAGGGTGACGACGTCGGCCCGCATGGCGGCGGCGACCTCGACCTGCTCGTCGACGATCTGCTGGATCAGCTTGCCGCGCACCGCGAGGTTGGCGTACCGGAAACCGGGAGTGCCGGCCGCCATCCGGTCGGCGAGGAGGTCGGCCCAGCCCCGGTAGGTGCCGTCGGGAAGGAGGTCCGACATGCCTTCGGTGAAGGAGTCGCCGAGGGCGACGAGGCTGCTGTACGAGGGAGTGGGATCAGTCTGCATGGCGACACAGATGGTATCCCGCGGCACATACCCGTCGGTCGGTCGCCCTCCCCCGTGCTCAGGCCCGCTGCCCGAACAGCTCCTGCAGCACGTCCTCCATGGTCACCAGCCCGGCCAGCCGCCCGTCGGTCCCGAGGACGGCCGCCAGATGCGTACGGCTGCCCCGCATGGCGGTGAGGACGTCGTCCATCGGCGTGCTCTCCCGCACCCGCGCGATGGACCGCATGTCGCCCAGCCGGAACGGCAGGTCCCGCGGCGAGGTGTCGAGGGCGTCCTTCACATGCAGGTAGCCGACGATCCGCCGCTGCTCGTCCACCACCGGGAAGCGGGAGAACCCGAACTCCGCCGACAGCCGTTCCAGCCCCTCCGGGGTGACCCCCACACTCGCGTAGACGACGCGCTCCAGCGGCATCACCACGTCCCGCACGGGCCGCCGGCCCAGCTCCAGCGCGTCGTGCAGCCGTTCCCGCGCGCGGTCGTCGATGAGGCCCGCCTCGCCGGAGTCCTTCACGATCTGGGCCAGCTCGGAGTCCGAGAAGGACGCGACGACCTCGTCCCGGGTCTCGACCCGCATCAGCTTCAGCAGCGCGTTGGCGAACGCGTTGATCGTGAAGATCACCGGGCGCAGCGCGCGGGACAGCGCCACCAGCGGCGGACCCAGCACCAGGGCGCTGCGCACCGGCTCGGCGAGCGCGATGTTCTTCGGCACCATCTCGCCGAGCAGCATGTGCAGATACGTCGCGAGCGCCAGCGCGATCACGAACGACACCGCGTGCCCCGCGCCCTCCGGGACACCCACCGCGTGGAACACCGGTTCCAGCAGATGCGCGATGGCCGGCTCGGCGACGATGCCGAGGACCAGCGTGCACAGTGTGATGCCGAGCTGAGCGGCCGCCATCAGCGCGGACACGTGCTCCAGACCCCACAGCACGCTCTTCGCGCGCCGGTCGCCCTTGTCGGCGTACGGTTCGATCTGGCTGCGGCGGACCGAGATCAGCGCGAACTCGGCGCCGACGAAGAAGGCGTTGACGACCAGCGTCGCCAGACCGATCAGCAGCTGTACGACGGTCATCGCCGTGCCCCCCTGTCATCCGTGGTCCCGGCCGTCCGCCGTTCCGTCGTCCGCTGTTCCGCCGCGTGCCGGTCGTCCAGGGGCGCGTGCAGCAGAACGCGTGCCGCGCGGCGGCCGGTGGCGTCCACCACGTCCAGGCGCCAGCCGGCGACCTCGAAGGTGTCGCCGGCGGCCGGTATCCGGCCCAGCTCGGCCGCCACGAGTCCGGCGAGGGTCTCGTACGGCCCCTCCGGCGCGCGCAGGCCGACCCGGGCGAGCTGGTCCACCCGCGCGAAGCCGTCGGCCGAGAACAGGGCGCGCCCGCTCTCGTCGGTGCCGGCCCGGGCCAGGTCGGGGGTCTCGTGCGGGTCGTGCTCGTCGCGGACCTCGCCGACGACCTCCTCGACGATGTCCTCCAGCGTGGCCACACCGGCCGTGCCGCCGTACTCGTCGATCACCACGGCCATGGTGCGCCGCCCGGAGAGCCGGTCGAGGAGACGGTCGACGGTGAGCGATCCGGGGACCAGCAGCGGCTCGCGCATCAGCTCCGACACGGGCACCCGGGCGCGGCGCTCCGCGGGCAGTGCCAGTACGTCCTTGACGTGCGCGGTGCCGACGACCGCGTCGAGGGTGTCGCGGTAGACGGGGAACCGGGACAGCCCGGTCGCCCGGGTCACGTTGGCCACGTCCTCACAGGTGGCGTGCACGTCCAGCGCGATGACCTGGACGCGCGGTGTCATCACGTTCTCGGCGGTGAGGTCGGCGAGGTTCAGCGTGCGGACGAAGAGCTCGGCGGTGTCCGGCTCCAGGGCGCCCTCCCTGGCGGAGTGCCGGGCGAGCGCCGCGAGTTCCTGTGGTCCGCGCGCGGACTCCAGCTCCTCGGCGGGCTCCACGCCGAGGCGGCGCACTATGCGGTTGGCCGTGTTGTTCAGGTGCGTGATGAACGGGCGGAAGACGGCGCTGAACCAGCGCTGCGCGTTGCCCACCCGTCTGGCGACGGCCAGCGGCGAGGAGATCGCCCAGTTCTTGGGCACCAGCTCGCCGACCACCATCAGGAACACCGTCGACAGGGCCGTGCCGATCACCAGGGCGAGGGAGCTCGCCACCGAAGCGGAGACGCCGATGTCCTCCAGCGGGCCCGCGATCAGCGCGGCTATCGACGGTTCGGCCAGCATGCCGACCACCAGGTTGGTGACCGTGATGCCGAGCTGCGCGCCGGAGAGCTGGAAGGTCAGGTTCCGTACGGCCTTGAGGGCGCCCGCGGCCCCCCGCTCGCCGCGCTCGACGGCCCGCTCCAGCTCGGCCCGCTCGACCGTGGTGAGGGAGAACTCGGCCGCGACGAAGGCGCCGCAGGCGAGCGAGAGCAGGATCGCCGCCAGGAGGAGGAGCACTTCGGTCATCGGGTCACCTCTGTCCCATGGTCGGACAGGACGGGAACAGATGCGCGACGTCGCGGACCGGGAGGCTCGCCCATGGGCGGACGCACACCACCTTTCATGGAGGACCGAGTGGCCCTACAAGGGTAAAGGACCGGCAAAGGCGTGCTGTCGGGCCGTGGATCACCCGGTGAGGGGCTTCACCCAGCGCCGCCAGCGTTCCTCCCGCGCATACCCGGCGGCGCCCCATGCATGGTGGGCGGTCTCGTTGCTCTCGAGGACCATCGCGTCCGCGCGACGCCCGCCGAGCCGTACGAACCGCTCCTCCGCGGCGGTCAGCAGCGCGGAGGCGACGCCCCGACGGCGGCGGTCCGGGTGCACCGCCAGCCGGTAGAGATGGCACCGCCAGCCGTCGAAGCCCGCGATCACCGTGCCGACCAGCTCACCACCGCTCTCCGCGAGGATCAGCGCCTCGGGATCGCGGGCGACCAGCCGCTCCACGCCGTCCCGGTCGTCACTGATGCTCGTGCCCTCGGCGGCCACCTTCCAGAAGGCCAGCACGGTGTCGAGATCCTCGGGCGTCGCGGCCCGTGTACGCAGCTCGGTCATGCGGTGATCACAGCACGTGTGCTCCCGCACGGCACGACATTCCACGATCCGGACCACCCGGCCACGTCTCGTCGCGCGGGTCCGACGACGGCTCCGTGCACCGGTCCCCGGGCGCGCCGTACCCCGTGGGTGCAGGTCCCCGATATCGACGCAAGGGGCACGTTCTTCGCGTTCCTCGGCCACGCCGCGGCACTTGCCGTCGCTAGCACTCCGGCGCTAGCTTCGAGACATGGCGAAGACCCAGCTGAACGTGCGCGTGGACGAGGGCACCGCCCGCGCGGCACGGGAACGTGCCCTGGCGCGCGGGATGAGCGTGAACCGCTACATCGAGGAACTGGTCCGGCAGGACACCGGCGAGGCGGGCCGCGCCTTCGTCGAGGCCGCCGCCGACTTCATGAAGCAGTACGAGAGCGTCTTCGCCGAAGAATTCGGCAAGGAACGCGAAGGCACGCGCGAAGGTCGCCGCTGAGCCGTTGAACGACCTGCGCATCGACCTCGCGTGGCTGCTCATGCTCGCCGAGCGGCAGACCCCGGGGGACCCCCAGGTCACCGACTGGGGCGCCCTCGTCGCCGCCGTCGCACGCCACGAGGCCGAGATATTCGACGTCCCCGTCTACGACAGCCCGCACGCCCGCGCCGCCTCGCTGCTCCAGCTGCTGATCCACGTCCCCGCACTGGAGCGCTCCAACGCCCTGTTCGCCTCCGCCGTCGCGTACGCCTATCTCGTCGCCAGCGGTCTGAAGGTCGTCACCTCGCCGGAACAGGTGCGTGATCTGGCCCGCCTGGTCAAGGACGGCGAGGCGACCGTGGACGACATCGCCGCCGAGCTGCGCCGCTGGTGCGAGTGATCAGCTCCCGTCGGCCACCGCGTCGCCCGTCGGCCGCCACGCGGTGCCCATGACGCAGTACGAGGTGGGCAGCGCCGGACCCTTCTCCGGCATCAGCATCCGCCGGTAGGGGCCGAGCTCGAACCCCGCCCGACGCAGCGCGCCGACCGGGTCCCGCGCCACATGACAGCCCCCGGCCAGCGGCGGCCACACCGTGCGGTCCAGCGCCCGCTGGGTGAGGTGCATGACCCGGCCGCCGCCTTGGCCGTGCTCGAAGAACCGCACCTCGCCGCCCGGCCGCAGCACCCGCCGCAGCTCCGCGAGCGCCCGCGGCACGTCCCGGACGCTGCACAGCACCAGCGAGAGCACTGCCGCGTCGAACGCCTCGCTCTTGACCGGCAGCGCCTCCGCCGCACCCGGCACCACGTCCACCGGCACCTGGGCGCGCAGGGCGGCCTCCACGGCCAGCGCCCGCAGCCCACGCTCCGGTTCGATGGCGACGACCTCCGAGACGGTGCCCGGATAGTGCGCGAAGTTCAGACCGTTGCCCGCGCCGACCTCGATCACCCGGCCGGACAGCCCGCCGAGCAGTCCGCGCCGGACCTCGGCCATCCCCGCGCGGGTCTCGGCGGCGACGCTGAACCGGGCGTAGCACCGCGCGAACACCGGATGGTGCACGGCGTCCCGCCGCACCTTCGTGGACCGGCCGGACCGTAGCTGCATGAGGACCTCCCCGGAACGGGCCTACGGCGATTCTCCCCCGAACGGATGATCCACACCCCCGCCCGCCGTCAGGGCGCCTCGCGCACCCGGAACGTCTCCGCGTCCCAGGTCCCCTCGAGCCGGGGCGCCAGCCAGTGCGATGCCGAGGCCCGGAACCCGGCGGGCTCCAGCGTGCCCGCCCCGGCCGGTACGGCGCCCAGCAGCGGGGCACCGGTCACGTCCGGCAGGTCCAGCAGGTTGCACCGCGAGGCCAGGTCCGGCTCGGCGGGCCAGCTGCCGATCACCACACCCGCCAGGTCCAGCCCCCGCCCGCGCAGCTCACGGGCCGTCAGCTCCGTCACGTTCAGGGTGCCGAGCCCGGCCGACGCCACCACCAGCACCGGCGCGGCCAGCAGCGCCGCCGCGTCCGCCAGCGTCCCGCCGGCCGCGTCGAACCGTACGAGCAGCCCGCCCGCGCCCTCCACCAGCACCAGATCGTGCTCCGTGGCCAGCTTGGCGGCCCGCTCCGCGACCTCGTGCGGATGCACCGGCGCCCGGCCGGCCCGGCGGGCCGCCGTGGCAGGCGCCAGCGGATCCGGATACCGGGCCAGTTCGGCCGTCGTCACCGCACCGGCGAGCCGCGCGACCTCCTCGGCGTCCCCGGCCTCCTCCGGCCGCACACCCGTCTGCGCCGCCTTCAGCACCGCCACCGACCGGCCGGCCGCCAGCGCCGTCGCGGCGAGGGCGGCCGTCACCACCGTCTTGCCGACCTCGGTGCCCGTGCCCGTGATCACCATCACCGACATGTCATCCCTCCTCCGCCGCCGCGCACACCGCGCGGGCGATGCGCGCCACGTCCGCGTCACCCGTGACGTACGGCGGCATGGTGTAGATCAGATCGCGGAACGGCCGCAGCCACACACCCTCGCGCACCGCGGCCTCCGTGGCCGTCCGCAGGTCGACGGCGTGATCGAGCTGGACCACCCCGATGGCGCCGAGCACCCGCACGTCCCGCACCCCGGGCAACCCGGCCGCCGGGGCCAGCCCTTCCCGCAGGCCCGCCTCGATCCGCTTGACCTCCGCCCGCCAGTCCTGGCCGAGCAGCAGCCCGACGGAGGCGCAGGCCACGGCCGCCGCCAGCGGATTGCCCATGAACGTCGGCCCGTGCGCCAGCACCGGCACCTCACCGCGCGAGATGCCCTCGGCCACCCGCGCGGTGCACAGCGTCGCCGCCATGGTCAGATAACCACCGGTCAGCGCCTTGCCCACACACATCACATCCGGCGTCACCGCCGCGTGCTCCGCCGCGAACAGGGCGCCCGTGCGCCCGAACCCGGTCGCGATCTCGTCGAACACCAGCAGCACGCCGTGCGCGTCGCACGCCTCGCGCAGCACCCGCAGATACGCGGGGGAGTGGAACCGCATCCCGCCCGCGCCCTGCACCACCGGCTCCACGATCACCGCGGCCAGCTCGCCGGCGTGCCGTTCGACCGCCGACCGCAGGTGTTCCGCGTATTCCTCCTCGTACCCGGCCGGCGGCGCGTCCGCGAAGACCTGGCGCGGCAGCGCGCCGGACCACAGCTCGTGCATCCCGCCCTCGGGGTCGCACACCGACATCGGCTGCCAGGTGTCGCCGTGGTAGCCGCCCCGCCAGGTCAGCAGCCGCCGCTTCTCCGGCCGGCCCAGCGAACGCCAGTACTGCAGACACATCTTCACCGCGACCTCGACCGACACCGACCCGGAGTCGGCGAGGAACACATGCTCCAGACCGTCCGGCGACATGTCGACAAGAAGCTTCGCCAGCCGCACGGCGGGCTCGTGGGTGAGCCCGCCGAACATCACATGGCTCATCCGCTCCAACTGCCCGCGCGCGGCCTCGTTGAGCACCGGGTGGTTGTAGCCGTGGATCGCCGACCACCAGGACGACATCCCGTCGACCAGTTCGCCCGAGCCGTCGGCGAGCCTCAGCCGCACCCCGCTCGCCGACTCCACGACGAGCGGTTCCTGACGGCCCGGCATGGGCCCGTACGGGTGCCAGACATGCCGCCGGTCGAGCTCCAGCAGCTCGGCGACGGACCGCTCAGGCATTGGGCGCGAGGTCCGTTCCGGCTCCCCGGCGGCGCACGGCGACCAGGTCCGTACGGGGCTCCTCGGGCGCACTCCCACAGGGGCCCGCGGCCGCCGGACCGCACGCGCCGCCGCCCTCGTGGGAGCCGCAGCCGCCCCCCGCGCGGTGCTCGGGCAGCGTCACCTCGCCGGTGCCCTCCACCTCGAACCCGGCGTCCGCGATCATCTCCAGGTCCGCCTTGCCGGCCTGGCCCTCGCTGGTGAGGTAGTCGCCGAGGAAGATGGAGTTGGCCAGGTGCAGCGCGAGCGGCTGCATCGTGCGCAGGTGCACCTCACGGCCGCCGGCGATCCGCACCTCGACGTCCGGGCAGACGAACCGCGTCATCGCCAGGATGCGCAGGCACCGCTGCGGGGTGAGGTTCCACTCCTTGGCGAGCGGCGTCCCCTCGAACGGGATCAGGAAGTTGACCGGCACCGAGTCCGGGTCCAGCTCCCGCAGCGAGAGGACCACGTCGACCAGGTCCTCGTCGGACTCGCCCATGCCGGCGATCAGACCCGAGCAGGCCGACAGTCCCGCCGCGTGCGCCTTCCGCACCGTGTCCACCCGGTCGGCGTACGTGTGGGTGGTCGTGATGTCCCCGTACGTCGACTCGGACGTGTTGAGGTTGTGGTTGTAGGCGTCCGCGCCCGCCTCGCGCAGCCGCTCCGCCTGGCCGTCGGAGAGCAGACCGAGACAGGCGCACACCTCGACGCCCTCGTTCTGCTCCTTGATGGCCTTGATGGTGTCGGAGACCCGGTCCACGTCACGGTCGGTGGGACCCCGGCCGCTGGCCACCAGGCACACCCGTTTGGCGCCGCCCGCGAGACCGGCGGCCGCCGCCTGCGACGCCTGGTCCGGCTTGAGCCAGGTGTACTTCAGGATGTCGGCCCTGGAGCCGAGCCGCTGGGAACAGTAGGAGCAGTCCTCCGGGCACAGGCCGGACTTGAGGTTGACGAGATAGTTGAGTTTCACCCGTCGGCCGAACCAGTGCCGCCGCACCTTCCCGGCCGCGGCCACCACATCGAGCAGGTCGTCGTCGGAGGTGGCCAGCACGGCCAGAGCTTCCTCGCGGGTCGGCGTCTCACGCCGAAGCCCCTTGTCCACCAGCGTGTTCAGCAGGTTCATGAGAGCCGATCCTGTCCTACCCGACCCGCCCGGGCCAAGGAGGGTTCGTACAACAGGGGCACTTCGAGGTGTGGGTATCGCCACACAGTGGCCCGTCCGGCCTCCCGCTAGTGTCTGTGCACTGCCTACAAAAACCCCGGAGGACCCATGGCGTTCGGCTGGATCGACGAGCAGGCGGAACTGCGCCGCCGGGCCGGACTCGTACGCACCCTGCGTCCCCGGGCCGCCGACACGCCGCTGCTCGATCTGGCGAGCAACGACTACCTGGGCCTGGCCCGGCATCCGGAGGTCACCGAGGGTGCCGCGCGGGCCGCGCGGACCTGGGGCGGCGGGTCGACCGGTTCCCGGCTCGTCACCGGCACCACCGGGCTCCACACCGAACTGGAACGCGAACTGGCCGCCTTCTGCGGCTTCGAGGCGGCCCTGGTCTTCTCCTCCGGCTACGCGGCCAACCTCGCCGCCGTCACCGTGCTGGCCCCGCACGGCTCCAGGATCGTCTCCGACGCGGGCAACCACGCCTCGCTGATCGACGGCTGCCGGCTCGCCCGCGGTACCACGCAGGTCGTGGCGCACTCCGATCCCGACGCCGTGCGCAAGGCGCTGGACGGGCACGACGGGCCCGCGGTCGCGGTGTCCGACACGGTGTTCTCGGTGGACGGCGACGCCGCTCCGCTCACCGGGCTCGCCGAGGCGTGCCGGGAGCACGGCGCGGGTCTGGTGCTCGACGACGCGCACGGTCTCGGTGTGCTCGGCGACGGCGGACGCGGGGCCCCGCACACGGCGGGACTGGCGGGCGCCGACGACGTCGTCGTGACGGTGACGCTGTCCAAGTCGCTCGGCAGTCAGGGCGGAGCGGTGCTCGGCCCGGCCCGGGTGATCGAACACCTGGTCAACGCGGCCCGGACGTTCATCTTCGACACGGGACTCGCCCCCGCCGCGGCGGGGGCGGCCCTGGCGGCCCTGCGGCTGCTGCGCCGTGAGCCGGGGCGCGCGGCACGGGCGGGCGAGGTGGCGCGGGAACTGCACTCCCGGCTGACGGCCGCGGGTCTGGAAGCGGTGCGTCCGGACGCCGCGGTCGTCTCCGTGCGCGCCCCTTCCCCGGAGCAGGCCGTGCGATGGGCGGCCGACTGCCGGGCGGCCGGTCTGTCCGTGGGCTGCTTCCGTCCTCCTTCCGTGCCCGACGGTGTCTCACGGCTCAGACTGACCGCCCGCGCGGACCTGTCCGGGGCGGAGATCGAACGCGCTGTACGGGTGATCGGCGAGACGCGGCCATGAGTCGGCGGGACACGGCCGTGCGTCGCCCGACGACGGACCGACCGGCCGGGTCGTCAGCCGACCGCGGTCACGAACTCCGTCCAGCTGACGGGGGAGAAGAGCAGCACGGGCCCGTCCGGGGCCTTGGAGTCGCGCACGGCGAGCAGTCCGGCCAGGGGGCCGGCGGCCGGCCGGGCCGTCTCCACGCAGTTGTTCGCCCCCGTGCTGTAGCTGCTGCGCAGCCACCTCACATCGCGCAGTGCGAGGTCGGAAGGGATGGTCCGAGGCGGTACGGGCATCGTGCCTCCTTACACGCCGGCGGCTGTGCCGGCGATGAAATCCAACGAGTCCTCGGGTGAAAGGGCGTGGATCGAGAGGGCGTCGAAGGCCTCCGAGTACACCCGGAGGTCTTCTTTCCGCTCCAGGTGGAGGCTACTCGTCAAGTGGTCGAGAACCACCACGTCCAGATCAGAAGTGCGCGAAAATGAAAAGATTACGAAAGGACCGGTCATGCCGATGTGCGCGCCGGCGCTGAACGGCAGGACCTGCAACCGCACCTGGGGCAGCCGGGCCGCCTCGACCAGCCGGTTGAGCTGGCGGGTCATCACACCGGGACCGCCGACCTCCCGGCGCAGCACCGCCTCGTCCAGGACCGCGCTGAGCTCCAGCGGCGGCGTCGCCCGCAGCACGTCCTGCCGGGCCAGCCGCACCTCCACCAGCGTGTCCAGCCGCTCCTCCGGCGCGTCCTCCAGGGCCGCCTCCGTCACGGCGCGCGCGTACTCCGGTGTCTGCAGCAGCCCCGGGATCACCGTGGTCTCCAGGGTGCGCATCGCGCTCGCCTGCGACTCCAGGCTGATGAAGTCCCGGTAGGTCGGCGGCAGTACGCCCCGGTAGGCGTGCCACCAGTGGTGCCGTCCGTCGCCGTCACCGGAGCCCGACAGCACCAGCAGCAGCTCCCGCAGCTGCGGGTCGGCCACGCCGTAGACGTCGAGCAGTAACCGCACGTCGGCCGGTTTCACCCCGCTCGTACCCGTCTCGATCCGGCTCACCTTCGACTGGTGCCAGCCCGCGAGGCGGGCCGCCTCACCGCTGGTGAGTCCCGCCGAGGTGCGCAGCGCGCGCAGTTCGGCGCCCAGTTTCCGGCGGCGCACCGCGGGACCGTGCTGCATGGACTTCTCCTTACTCCTTCCGGGTCGCCCGGATACGGTCTCCCGTCGCAGAGTTCACCGTTTTGAGCGACAGATATATGCACATCTTGGTGGATCGCCGTCCTGCGCCGTGCGGGGATGGCAGTCTGGCGACGAAGCACCAGTGCGGGACCGTACTCGAACCATCCGCTCCGTGTCGGACTGCGGTCCCGTGGGAAAGGGGCGACGTCGCCATGGCAGACCATCTGGAAGCATCCGTCACTCTGCCGAGCGATCCCGCCTCGGTCTCGGCCGCCCGTGCCCATGTGGTGGGCGCGCTGGAGGAATGGGGCATGCCGGCGGACGCGGAACTGTGCGACACCGTCCGGCTGATCGTCTCCGAACTCGCCACCAACGCGGTGCAGCACACGTTCGGGCAGTCGCCCACGTTCACCGTGGACGTCGTCCTGGTCCGTGACGAGCGGGTGCACATCGGTGTCACGGACAGCCACCCGCGGTTCCCCAAGCGGCTGCCCGCGGCGGTCCAGCAGGACAACGGCCGCGGGCTGGTCATCATCCGCTGGCTGACCGCGGAGTGTGGCGGCAGGCTCAGAATCCGCCCCACGCGCGAGGGTGGCAAGACCGTTTCGGTCGAACTCCCGTGGGCCGTCCGGGCCGCCGAGGCGGTCACGGCGGCGGGACAGCAGGAGCAGTAACCGGGCGGCGGTGCCCCGGGGCACCGCCGCCCGCCGCGGTCACCTCACCCGGCCGTACGAGACGCTGCGGGTCCAGATCTTCTGCAGGCGCACCACGTCCCCGGTCTTCGGGGCGTGCCAGATCTTGCCCTTACCCGCGTAGATGCCGACGTGGTAGACGTAGCCGCCCGAATGGAAGAACACCAGGTCTCCCGCCCTGCGGTTCCCGGCGGAGATGTGGCGCGTCTTGTTGTACTGCTGGGCGGCGGTGCGCGGCAGCTTCTTGCCCGCCTTCTTGAACGAGTACAGCGTCAGACCCGAGCAGTCGAACCTGTACGGTCCCGTGGCGCCCCACTTGTAGGGCGAGCCCTTCTTGGAGGCGGCGATGTTCAGCGCCTTGGTGGCCAGGCCCGCGGCGGCCGCCTCCGAGGCGGCGCCGGGGACCACGATCGAGCCGCCCACGGCGGCCAGGGTGAGGGCCGAGGCCGTGCCGGCCCGGGCGATGAGAGACGGGACACGATTGAGCGCAGTCATGCGCAACCCTTCGTCAGCCGCCTGTGAAGGATGACCTGTCGGATTCGGGCTGGCGAAGTGGCCCGGCCGCACATGTGCGGCTTCACCCCAAGGACTGCTCGGAACTGACGTCCCGGCGGCCCGTCGTGCCTGGGTCCTCCACTCCTGCCGATCCACTCCTGTCGACCGGTCATCCGGGCGGCGGCAGGACTCGGCGTCCGCCCGGATCGCCCCGCCGCGGCGGCGGGGTCTTGTCGTCAGTCAGGGATCTTGGCTCATGGCGCGATCGAAATCCCAACGGAACGTGGGGTTTGTGTTGTTACTCACCAATCACCCGTTCGGGTGGACGCCTCCGTGTTCGGGTCCTCGCCGAGGGCCGGGGGAGTCGCGGACCAGGGGTGGAGAGCACCGTTCCGTCCGTGCGGTACGCGCGCTGCGCAACTTCGGGCGCCCGAAAACAGCAGGTTCGTCTACGCCGGACGGGGGTACGCCGTTTGGTCCGTTTCAACCCCGGCCGGAGCGTACCGCCGGCCGGGGTCCGCGGGGGTCAACTGCCGGGGGCCGGCGGCAGTGTGACCCTGGCCGTGCGCCGTTCGCCGTCCAGCACGCGCAGGGCCCGGGCCAGCGTGCCGGAGTGCAGTTCGCTCTCGCCGCGCCGGTGCATCAGGGTCAGTGCGTCGCGCAGCGCGACGGCTTTGCCGACCAGCGCCTGAGCCGCGCGCAGTCCGCGGTAGGTGTCACCGCCCAGGGCCGGGTTGACCCGGCCGAGCAGGTCGACGGCCTCGAGGTAACGGTCGATCAACTCGGCCTCCGCGCGGGTCAGCGCGGGCAGCGGCGGCAGCTCCGGTGGCAGCATCCGCGGCTCACCTCGCGCCGGAGGCGGGGGACAGGCTCCTGCGGCCGGGCACGATCCGGTCCGCCAGGCCGTACTCCACCGCCGCCTGCGCGTCGAGGACCTTGTCCCGCTCGATGTCCGCCCGGACCTGCTCCGCGGTGCGGCCCGTGTGCCGGACCAGGATCTCCTCCATCCGCGACCGGATACGGGTCAACTCCTCGGCCCGGATCGCCAGATCGCTGGTCTGTCCCTCGACCGGCTCCGGGAGGGAGGGCTGGCGGAGCACCAGACGGGAACCGGGCAGCAGCAGCCGCTTGCCCGGGGTGCCGGCGGCCAGCAGCAGCGCGGCGGCACCCTCCGCCTGGCCCAGACAGATCGTCTGCACGTCGCAGGAGACGTAGCGCAGCGTGTCGTAGATCGCCGACATGGCGTGGAAGGAGCCGCCGGGGGAGTTGACGTAGAGCGAGATGTCCTGGTCGGGGGAGTGGTGCTCCAGGTACATGAACTGCGCCATCACGTCGTTCGCGGAGGTCTCGTCGACCTCTGTCCCGAGGATGACGATCCGCTCCTCGAGCAGCTTCGAGTAGGGGTCCGTCGTCCGGTTCCCCGATGCCGTGCGTTCGGTGAACTCGGGCAGGACGTGGCGGGCGGACGGTCGGGTCATGGGAGCCCCTCCTGTCTGGTTGTCTCTGTAAAAAATGTACAGGACGTACCTGACGTTATGATGGGTTCATGGCCTACGAGATTCCGGTTACCCAAGCCAGGGCTGAGCTCGCCGACCTCATCAACCGCGTGGTGTACGGCGGTGAGCGTGTCGTCGTGACCCGGCACGGAAAGCCCCTCGTCGCCCTCGTGTCCGCCGATGACCTGCGACGACTCGAAGAACTCAAGGAGGCGCCGGAGCCCGCCGAGGAGCAGGTGATCAGCACGGTGGCCGGCGTCCGCGAGGTCGCGTCCGCTCCCCGCGAACGGCAGCGCTTCGGCATCGCGGCGGAGCACCGGGGGACGGCCGGCTCGTAAGCCCGCACGGCGGAACCGTGCACCCCCGCCGTAGCGGACGGGGGTGCACGGTTCCGCCGTGCGGCCCGGGACCGGCCGTCGAGCGGCCCGCGGTCAGCCGACGGGGACGGGTTCGCGCTCGGACGCGGACCGCGCGCTCCCCGTACGCTCCTTCAGCGCGCCGCCGACCAGTACGGCGCCCAGGCCCAGCGCGGCCCACCAGGTCAGCGTCAGGGCGGATCCGGCCGCCCCCGCGCCGTCGAAGAAGGACACCGAGCGCAGCAGTGACACACTCGCCCCCGGCGGCAGCCATTGGCCGATCGCCCCGGCCGGCTCGGGCAGCATCTCCGGCGCCGAGGACGCCCCCGAGAAGGGGTTGCCGAGCAGCATGATCACAAAGCCGCCGAGCGCGATGCCCGCCTGTCCGATCAGCGCCGCGAGTCCGGCGACCGCCGTACCCATGGCCAGCGCGGCCAGCGCGAACGTACCGGCCACCGCCCACCAGTTCCCCGGAACGGCGTCCAGCCAGCTGTGCGCCAGTGCCGCGGCCACCATGCCGACCAGGGTGGCGGAACCGGCCAGCGCGGCCACCGCGCGGGCGCCGCGCAGCCCCAGCAGCGTCACCGCGACACCGGCGCCGATCCCGGCCAGGGCCAGTGGCAGCACGCTCGTGTTCAGGACCGCGCCGCGCGGATCCCCCTCGGCGGCGGGCACCACGTCCACGGTGGTGACCCGGCTGCCGGAGGCGGCGGCCTGCTGGGCCACCGCCTGCTGCAGCAGCTGGGCCACGGCCGGGCTCGCGGCGGACGCGGTGAGCAGTTTCGGTCCCTGCCCGGTGACGACGACCGCGCCGTACACCTCGCGGTCCTCGACCGCTTCCCGGGCGGCGGCCTCGTCGGCGTAGTGGTGGAGGTCGAAGGCGCCCTTCCGGTGCTCCAGCCGCTGTTCCACCGGTGCGGTCGCGGCGGTGGGGCCGGCCACACCGAGCGGCAGGTCGTGGGGTGCCGTACGGGCCGCGGGCCAGGCGAAGGCCCAGAGCGCCAGCGCCACCAGGGCGGGGATCAGCAGCGTCACGGCGACGACGCGACGGCGCGGTGACAGTGTCGAGAGGGACATGAGGGCTCCGGCGATCTGAAAGAAGGATCGTTCGTTTTAGGTGCACCGCCACCGTCCCGCTCCGCCCGCTCCTTGTCAAGAAGGAATGTTCGTTTTAGATTGCGGTCATGGCCCGCGTATCCCAGGAACACCTCGACGCCCGCCGCCGCCAGATCCTCGACGGCGCCGCGTCCTGCTTCGCCCGCAACGGCTTCCACGCCACCTCGATGCAGGACGTGCTCAAGGAGGCGGACCTCTCCGCGGGCGCCGTCTACCGGTACTTCCGGGGAAAGGACGAGCTGATCGCCGCGATCGTGACCGATGTGCTCGACACGGTGCGCGGCATCCTCGAACAGGCCGCCCAGGAGAGTCCGCCGCCCACCCCGGACGTGCTCGTCCCGAGGTCCCTGGCCCGGATGAGGGAGGAGCGGCCGGCCGCTCTGGACGACGGCGAGTGGATGTTCCCGCGGCTGATGATCCAGGTGTGGACGGAGACCACGCGCAGTCCCGAGCTGGCGGCCGTGCTGACCGAGGGGTACGACAACGTCCGCAGGGCCTGGGGGAGGGTCGTCGAGGGCTACCAGGACGCTGGCCTGTTGTCCGCCGACGCCGACACCGACGCTGTGGCGCGGGCGATGATCGCGCTGGTGCAGGGGTTCGCCACTCAGATGGCGCTCTTCGGGGGGATTTCCGAGCGGACGCTGGGGGAGGGGCTGCGGGCGCTGATGGCTGTGGGGCCTGTCCGGGCGGACACCTGACGAGTGGTCGCCCCCGCCGCCCGTTTCCATTCCCCGCCCCCCGGGGGCTGCGACCCCGGACCCCCCTTCGGCCTGAACGGCCTCGTCCTCAAACGCCGGACGGGCTGAGAACCCGGCCTCGCCCTACCAGCCCGACGGGCTGAGGGGCGTGTCCGATTGACGGAGTGTCAATATCCGGTTATCGGATTGGCAAAGAACGGTGGCGAACCCTGTTCTCGGCTGCCTCACAGCGGAGAGGATCCCCCCTGCCCATCGCAACGACGTACGGGGAGGCTCCACTTGAGGGACAGCAGACCGAAGAGGCGGGCGGCGGCGCTCGGTTCGGCCGGAGTGTTCGTCACGGCGACACTCATAGCCGGCGCCGTCGCGGCGCCCACGGCGAGCGCGACGGCGGACACCCACCACGGCAAGGACCGCGAGGCCAGGGGCGTGGCGATCGCCGCCGCCCGGGCCGCGGAGACCGGCATCGACTGGCAGGACTGCCCCGCCGACTGGAACCTGGCCAAGCCGATCCAGTGCGGCTGGGTCTCGGTACCGGTGGACTACGCCGAGCCGTACGGCAAGCAGATCAAGCTCGCCGTCGACCGCATCGGCAACACCGGCACCGAGGGCGAACGCCAGGGCGCGCTCCTGTACAACCCGGGCGGTCCCGGCGGTTCCGGTCTGCGCTTCCCGGCCCGGGTCACCGCCAAGAACCCGGTCTGGGCCAACACGGCCGAGGCGTACGACTTCGTGGGCTTCGACCCGCGCGGCGTCGGCAAGTCCGCGCCCGTCTCCTGCGTCGACCCGCAGGAGTTCGTCAAGGCGCCCAAGATGGACCCGGTGCCCCGCTCCGAGGCCGACAAGCGGGCCCAGCGCAAGCTCGCCCGCGAGTACGCCGAGGGCTGTCACGAGCGCAGCGGCGAGATGCTGCCGCACATGACCACGCCGAACACCGCGCGCGACCTCGACGTCATCCGCGCCGCCCTCGGTGAGCGGAAGCTCAACTTCCTCGGCGTCTCCTACGGCACCTACCTCGGCGCCGTCTACGCCACCCTCTTCCCGGGCCACGTCCGCCGCATGGTCGTCGACAGCGTCGTCAACCCCTCCCGCGAGAAGATCTGGTACCAGGCCAACCTGGACCAGGACGTCGCCTTCGAGGGCCGCTGGAAGGACTGGCAGGACTGGGTCGCGAAGAACGACGCGACCTACCACCTCGGAGACACCCGCGCCGAGGTCCAGGAGCAGTGGCTCGAACTGCGCGCCACCGCCGAGAAGAGCCCCCTCGGCGGCGTCGTCGGCCCGGCCGAGCTGATCTCCTTCTTCCAGAGCGCCCCGTACTACGACTCCGCGTGGGCGCCCACGGCGGCCGTCTTCAGCCAGTACGTCGCCGGCGACACCCAGGCGCTCGTCGACGCGGCCTCCCCCGACCTCTCCGACACGGCGGGCAACGCGGCCTCGGAGAACGGCAACGCCGTCTACACGGCCGTGGAGTGCACCGACGCCAAGTGGCCCACCAATTGGCGCGAGTGGGACCGCGACAACACCCGGCTGCACCGGGACCACCCCTTCATGACCTGGGCCAACGCCTGGATGAACCTGCCCTGCGCCACCTGGCCGGTCAAGCAGCGGACGCCCGTGGACGTCAAGTCCGGCAAGGGACTGCCGCCGGTGCTGATCGTCCAGTCAGAGCGCGACGCGGCCACCCCGTACGAGGGCGCCGTCGAACTGCACCAGCGGCTCAAGGGCTCCCGCCTCATCACCGAGCGGGACGCCGGATCCCACGGCGTCACCGGCCTGGTCAACTCCTGCGTCAACGACCGGGTGGACACCTACCTGCTCACCGGCGAGCTGGACCGCTCCGACGTGACCTGCGCACCGCACGCCACACCGAAGCCGTAACACCCACGCCGTACGACACGAGGGGCGGCCGGAACGCTCCGGCCGCCCCTCACCCCTATGCGCGCAAGGCTCAGCGCAGCGGCATGCGCGGGAAGCGGCGCCTGTCCTCCGCCCTGCGCTCGGCTTCCTCCGCCTTGGCGACGGCCGCGTACTGGTCGACGTACTCCTGCTCGGACAGGGTGAGGATGGCGTACATGAGTTCGTCGGTGGCGGCGCGCAGGACCGCCTTCTCGTTCTCCATCCCCGCGTAGCGCGAGAAGTCCAGTGGCTTGCCGAAACGGATCACCACCGGGTGGATCCGGGGGATCTTCCTGCCGGGCGGCTGGGCCTCGAACGTGCCGATCATCGCGCAGGGGACCACCGGGACGCCCGCCTTGAGGGCCATCACCGCGACGCCGACCTTGCCCTTGTAGAGGCGGCCGTCGTGCGAGCGCGTGCCCTCCGGGTAGATGCCGAGCAGTTCCCCCTTCCTCAGCACCCCGAGGCCCTCCCGGATGGCGGCCTGCCCGGCCTCCTTCCCGGAGCGGTCGACGGGGATCTGTCCCGCGCTGCGGAAGAAGAACGCCGTCAGCCGGCCCTTGAGGCCGGGGCCGGTGAAGTACTCGGCCTTGGCGAGGAAGGTGATGCGCCGTTTGAGCACGGCCGGCATCAGGAAGTGGTCCGAGAACGACAGGTGGTTCCCCGCGACGATGGCGGCGCCGGACGACGGCACATGCTCCAGACCCTCTATTCGCGGCCGGAAGACCAGACGCAGCAGCGGACCCAGCAGCACGTACTTGAGCAGGTAGTAGAACAAGGACACGCTCCTCGACTCCGGCGGACGGGCGGTGCCGCCGCATCCCGGCAGGCCATCCGGCACGTCGTGGAGGGCCAGTCTAGGCGCGGGCGGTGCGGCCCGGCACCAGGTTCGACGCGACCGGAGGGCACCCCGCCGGACGGCCCGCCGAGTAGGCTCGGACGCATGCGGATCTCCGTCTCCTCCGACATGGACGAACCCGTGGCCCGCGCCCTCCTCGCCGAACTCCGCGAGCGCGGCCACGAGGTACGCGCGCACGGCGCCCTGAACCCCGGGGACGACTCGCAGTGGGCCGTCTGCTCCGAGGCGGCGGCCCGTGAGGTCGCCGTCGGCACCGCCGACCAGGCGGTGGTGTGCTGCTGGACCGGCACCGGCGCCTCGATCGCCGCGAACAAGGTGCCCGGCGTCCGGGCAGCCCTGTGCACGGACGCCTACACGGCGGACGGCGCGCGCCGCTGGAACGACGCCAACGTGCTGGCGATCGGCCTGCGGCTGACGTCCGGGCCGCTGCTGACGGAGATCCTCGACGCCTGGTTCGCCGGCGCGCCCAGCGACGACCCGGAGGACCGGCGCAACGTGGAACACACCGTACGCCTCGACCGGGAGCGCACCGGCGCCTGACCCGTACCCGCCTACAGCCGTACGACGACCGGCGCCGTGTCGTCGGTGGCGCCGCCCGGCGGCAGCGGCTCCAGCGGCACGATGTCCGCGAGCGTCGCGGGATCCCGCGTCCGGTGCCGGCGCAGGGCCTCGGCGAGCCGCAGCAGCCCCGTGCCGATGTCCTCCCGGCGTCGTTCGGTCAGCCCGTCGGTGCAGAGCACCAGGGTCGCCCCCGATTCGAACCCGGTCGCCGCCTCCGGCCGGGGCGTCGAGCGGCGGGTCGGTGGCCCGGTCGGGGAACTCCACGCGTCCGTCGCGATGGAGCAGCACGGGCGGCGGACGGCCGGCGCCGCTGTAGGTGACGGGGTGCCGGTCGAAGTCGATGAAGGCCGTCACCGCGGTCGCGGACTCGGCGCCGTCCACCACATGGGCGTAGCGGCCCACCACGGCCTCGCGGGGACGCCCGGTCCCGCCGACGAACGCCTAGTCGACGTCCGCGTACACCAGGTCCGGGGTCAGCGGCGCCACCACGCGGGACAGGGCCTGGTGGACCGCCGCGTGGTCGATCGACGCCTCCGCCATGGGCCCTCGCCTCATTCCGGCGGCGCGGTCAGTGACTGCTCCGCCCAGATGATCTTCCCGTCGGGAACGAACCGGGTGCCCCACCGCTGGGCGAGCTGCGAGACCAGCAGCAGCCCGCGCCCGCCCTCGTCCATCGCGCGGGGATGCCGCAGATGGGGTGCGGTGGCGCCGCCGTCGAACACCTCGCACACCAGCGCCCGCTCGTGGATCAGCCGCAGCCGCACGGGGCCGCCGGCGTGCCGTATGGCGTTGGTGACCAGTTCGCTGACGACCAGCTCCGTGGTGAAGACCAGGTCGTCCAGGCCCCAGCGGGCCAGCTGCCGGGTGCTGGTCCTGCGGGCCTCGGCCACGACCGCCGGGTCCGCCGGCAGGTCCCAGACCGCGATCCGTCCGGGGGCGAGACGTTTGGTACGGGCCATCAGCAGGGCCACGTCGTCGTACGGCCGGGCCGGGACCAGCATGTCCAGCACCGCGCGGCAGCTCGGTTCGAGCGCGGTCGCGGCGCCCCGCAGCGCCTGCCGCAGCCGTTCGCGGTCCGTCCCGTCGGACGAGGGCCCCCCACCGGCCAGCAGACCGTCGGTGTGCAGGGCGAGCGTGCTCCCCTCGGCCAGGTCCAGCTCCACCGCCTCGAACGGCGGGCCGCCCACACCGAGCGCCGGTCCCTGCGGGAGGTCGACGAAGGTGACCGTGCCGTCGGGTGCCACCACGGCGGGCGCGGGATGGCCGGCGGCCGCCATCGTGCACCGCCCGGTCACCGGGTCGTAGACGACGTACAGGCAGCCGGACCCGACGGACCGGCCGGGGAATTCCTCGGACTCCCCGTCGCCCTCGTCCCGCGCCAGCCGGGACGCCAGGTCGTCCAGATGGGCGAGCACCTCCTCGGGCGGCAGGTCGATCGCGGCCAGCGTCCGTACGGCGGTGCGCAGCCGCCCCATGGCCGCGGCGGCGTCGATGCCGTGCCCCGGCACCTCGCCGACGACCAGGGCGACCCGGGCGCCGGACAGCGGGATCAGGTCGTACCAGTCGCCGCCCAGCCCGGTCAGCTCGTCCGCCGGGCGGTAGCAGGCGGACACCTCCACGGCGTCCTGCGCGGGCAGCCGGCGGGGCAGCAGACTGCGCTGCAGGACCAGCGCGGCGTCCCGCTCGCGGGTGTAGCGCCGGGCGTTGTCCACGCAGACGGCGGCGCGGGAGACGAGGTCCTCGGCCAGATGGAGGTCGTCCTCGTCGAAAGGATCGTGCCGGCGGCGGAAGAACGCGGTGATGCCCAGGGTGACGCCCCGGGCCCGGACCGGGACGATCATCGCGCTCCGCAGGCCGAGCTCCAGGAAGGTGGACTCCCGGCCGCCCGGCGGCGTGGCCCACGCCAGGGCGAGCGGGTCGAGCCGTTCCTGAAGCCAGGCCCGGCCCGTGGTCAGACAGCGCACCGGCGGAGAATCCGCCAGGTACGACAGCACCGTCCCGGTCTCCATGGCCGCCCGCGGCAGGTCCTCGTACACCGACCGTTGGCCCGCCCGGCACAGCGGCACCCGGTCGGAACCGGTGGACGGGCCCGGCTGGACCTCGGCGCCGCGCAGCACTGGCTCCAGCAGGTCCACGGCGATGTAGTCCGCGAGATCGGGCACGGCCACGTCCGCCAGTTCCTGCGCGGTGCGCAGGATGTCCAGGGTGCGGCCGATGTGCTCGCCGGCCCGGTCGAGCAGGGCGAGGCGCTGACGGGCGCGGTGCCGCTCGGTGACGTCCACGACGGTGTAGTACACGCCCATCGGGCGGCCCCGGTCGTCGTCGAGGCGGGTGAACGACAGCATGTGGACGGTCTCGCGCAGCGGCGCCGAGCGGGCGCGGCCGACATGCTCGTAGTCGATCACCTGTTCGCCGGTGTCCAGTACGTGCCGCATCCGCTCCTCGACGGCCTCGGCGTCCAGCCCCGGCTGGACGTCCGCGAACCGCAGCCCCAGGCGCTGCCAGGCCGGCCCGCCGCCGAACTGTTCGAGCGCGGCGTTGGACCACACGAAGCGCAGCTCCGTGTCCACGATCGCGATGCCGATCGACGTACCGGCGACCATCTGCTCCAGCACGGCGCGGCTCATGTCCCAGCCGGGCGAGCCGGCCAGCTCCGACAGCAGGACCAGCAGCGACGAACGGCCCCCCGGCCCCACGGTCGGCGTGATCCGCACCATCACCGCGACCGGCCGCCCGTCCCGGTGCCGGGCCGTCAGCAACCCCGCCCAGTCGCCGTCCGAGCGGCACCGCTCGACCAGGTCCGGCACCCGCTCGGCGTCCTCGGGGGCCAGCAGCTCGGCGAACTTGCGGCCCACGGCCTCGGAGGCGCGGTACCCCAGCAGCCGCTCGGCACCGCCGGTCCAGCTCGACACCATGCCGTGCGGATCGAGCAACAGGGGAACGGCGTCGGCCACATCGAACCCCTGCCGGGCAACGTCCTGCTCCTTGTGTCCGCCCACGGCCGACCTCTCTGTCGCTGAGAGTGGTCTACCCCCTCTTGTCCCCATCTTCACCCTTCGGGCGGGATGAGGGCTCCCTGGGATACGCCGTCCCCCGCCGGGTCCCCGGCGGGGGACGGCGGGGGCTCAGGCCCGCCGGGCCAGGACCTTCTCCACGGTGTGCAGGGCGCTCTGCAGCTCCTCCGCCGTGACGGTCAGCGGCGGGGCCAGGCGGATGGTGGAACCATGGGTGTCCTTGACCAGGATGCCCTCCCGCATCAGGCGTTCGCTGACCTTGCGGCCGGTGCCGAGCGCCGGGTCGACGTCCACGCCCGCCCACAGACCGCGGGAGCGGAACCCGACCACGCCCTTGCCGACGAGCGACTCCAGGCCCTCGCGCAGGATGCCGCCCAGTTCCGCCGCCCGGCGCTGGAACTCGCCCGTCTCCAGCAGCTCCACCACGGCCGTACCGACCGCCGCGGCCAGCGGATTGCCGCCGAAGGTCGACCCGTGCTCACCCGGATGGAGCACCTGGAGCACCTCCCGCCGGGCCACCACCGCCGACACCGGGACGATGCCGCCGCCCAGCGCCTTGCCGAGCAGCACGACGTCCGGGACGACCGACTCGTGCTCCACGGCGAGCGTGCGGCCGGTGCGGCCGAGGCCCGACTGGATCTCGTCCGCGACGAACAGGCACCCCGCGCGGCGCGTCAGCTCCCGCACCCCGGCGAGATAGCCGTCGTCCGGGACGATCACACCCGCCTCGCCCTGGACCGGCTCGATCAGCACCGCCGCCGTCGTCTCGTCGACCGCCGCCTCCAGCGCCGCGAGATCGTTGTACGGCACCACGCGGAAGCCCGGGGTGAACGGCCCGAACCCGCTCCGCGCGACCTCGTCCGTGGAGAAGCCCACGATCGTCGTCGTACGGCCGTGGAAGTTGTCCGCCGCCACCACGATCGTCGCCCGGTCCGCCGGGACGCCCTTCACGTCGTAGGCCCACTTGCGGGCCACCTTGATCCCGCTCTCCACCGCCTCCGCGCCGGTGTTCATGGGCAGCACCATGTCGAGACCGGTCAGCGCGGCCAGCCGCTCCGCGAACTCCGCGAGCCGGTCGTTGTGGAACGCGCGCGAGGTCAGCGTGAGCCGGTCGAGCTGGCGGTGCGCCGCCTCGATCAGCGCCGGATGCCGGTGGCCGAAGTTGAGCGCCGAGTAGCCGGCCAGCATGTCGAGGTACCGCCGGCCCTCCACGTCCTCCACCCACGCGCCCTCCGCGCGGGCGACGACCACGGGCAGCGGATGGTAGTTGTGCGCGAGGACCGGCTCCTCCGCGCCGATCAGCTCGGCGGACGTACGCGCGGGGACGACAGCAGTCATGAGCGGATCTCCTGTGTGCAGCACTTGATGCCCCCGCCCGCCTTGTGGAACTCGGACAGGTCGACGGGGACGGGAACGTAGCCGCGGTCGGCGAGCCGGGCGGCGAGGGCCGTGGCCCCCGGGGAGACGAACACATGGCGCCCGTCGGAGACGGAGTTCAGCCCGAAGGCCATCGCGTCCTCACGGGTCGCGAGCACCGCGTCCGGATACAGCCGGGCGAGCACCTCACGGCTGCCCGGCGAGAACGCCTCCGGGTAGTACGCGACGTTCTCCTCGTCCAGCACGAACAGCGCCGTGTCCAGGTGGTAGAAGTACGGATCCACCAGCGTCAGGCCGATCACCGGCACCCCGAAGAACTCCTGCACCTCGCGGTGGGCCTCGGGAGCGGTGCGGAAGCCGGTGCCGGCGAGGATCCAGCGCCCGGCGGGCACCAGGTCGCCCTCGCCCTCGCACACCGACCCGGGAAGGCGCACCTCGTACCCCTCGGCCTTGAACCAGGCCTCGTACGGCACGGACTCCGGGCGCCGCTCGGGCGCCAGGAACAGGGAGCCGAAGACGCGGCCCTCCACGACGACCGCCGCGTTCGCGGCGAACACCATGTCGGGCAGGGCGGGCTCGGGCTTCACGCTCTCCACGGTATGGCCGTGGTCACGGTAGGTGTCGACCAGCGTCCGCCACTGGCGCCTGGCCAGGGCGACGTCGACGGGACGGTCGGGATGCATCCAGGGATTGATCGCGTACCGGACGGCGAAGTGTCTGGGTTCGCAGACGAGGTAGCGCCGCCGGGACGCCACACGGAAGTCGGGCACAGAGGGGTTCCTCCGCTTCCACGCGGTCTCGACAGGGGGTGAGACCACGGTAGGAAGCGGGGATACGGGCGACAAGGAACAAGAGCTGCGTGTTCACGCAGGAACACTGCGCGGTTCCACCGTTCAGCGCACGTCTGGTGCGCCGTCCGGGGCCGGCTGACTCACTCCTGCCTCAGGACTGTCCGGCAGCAGATGGGACAGCACCATCACACTGATCGTCTTCCGGATGAACGGCTCCTGGCGGATCCGCTCCAGCACCTCCTCGAAGTGCTCCACGTTCCGCGCCCGCACGTGCAGCAGCGCGTCCGCGCCGCCGGTCACCGTCATCGCCGCGGCGATCTCCGGATGGTTGCGCACCACCTCCGCCAGCCGACGGGGCGGCGCCGCCCCCTCGCAGTACACCTCGACGTACGCCTCGGTGCGCCAGCCCAGCGCCGACGGCCGCACCGTCGCCGTGAACCCGGTGATCACCCCGGACTCGCGCAGCCGGTCCACCCGGCGCTTGACCGCCGTCGACGACAGCCCGACGGCCGCGCCGATCTCGGCGAAGGACGTCCTGGCGTTCGCCATCAGCGCGGTGACGATCTTCCGGTCGAGTTCGTCGAACGACGCGGGCCTGCTGTTCATGCGGGCACTGTATCCAGCGCGAACGCCCACGTCCGGGGCATGTCCAGACGTGGGAATCACCCCTACACTCCACCTTCATGCTGCGCGCCCTCGCCGTCGACGACGAACGCCCCTCACTGGAGGAACTGCTCTACCTGCTGAACACCGACCCCCGCATCGGCAGCGCCGAGGGCGCCGGCGACGCCACCGAGGCGCTGCGCCGCATCAACCGCGCGCTGGAGTCGGGACCCGACGGGCCCGAGGCCATCGACGTCGTCTTCCTCGACATCCAGATGCCCGGCCTCGACGGCCTCGACCTGGCCCGGCTGCTCACCGGGTTCGCCCGGCCGCCGTTCATCGTGTTCGTCACCGCCCACGAGGACTTCGCCGTCCAGGCATTCGACCTCAAGGCCGCCGACTACGTCCTCAAACCCGTGCGCAAGGAACGGCTGGCCGAGGCGGTCCGCCGCGTCGTCGAACTGCGCGCCGCCGCACAGCGCGGCACCGCCGCCCCGCGCATCCCCGTGCACGAACCCGACCCCGACCACATACCCGTCGAACTCGGCGGCGTGACCCGCTTCGTCGCCGTCGACGACATCACCCACGTCGAGGCCCAGGGCGACTACGCCCGCCTGCACACCGACCGGGGCAGCCACCTCGTACGGATCCCGCTCTCCACCCTGGAGGAGCGCTGGCGCTCCCGCGGCTTCGTCCGCATCCACCGCCGCCATCTGGTCGCCCTGCGCCACATCGGCGAGCTCCGGCTCGACGCGGGCACCGTGAGCGTCCTGATCGGCTCCGAGGAACTCCAGGTCAGCCGACGGCACGCCCGTGAACTGCGGGACCTGCTGATGCGCCGGACCACGAGCTAGGCAGGGGAGGACACATGCCCCAGGACCCGACCGAACGCCGCGTGGTCGTCACCGGCCCGCCCCGCCGCGCCCGCCGCTCCTCCGGCTACTACCGCCCGCGCACCGAGATCGACGAGCAGACCACCCTCGGCCACACCTACGTCCGCTCCCTGATGCGCATCCAGCTGCGCACCGGTCTCACCGTGTTCGCCGTCCTCGTCCTGCTCATCGGCCCGCTCCCGCTGGTCTTCGCCGCCGCCCCCGACGCCCGCCGCCTGGAGTGGGCGGTGCTCGGCTTCGGGCTGTACCCCCCGCTGGTCCTGCTCGCCCGCTGGTACGTGCGCCGCGCCGAACGCAACGAACGAGACTTCGTGCGGCTCGTCGAGGGCCGCTGAGACCGGGACGCACACCGCCGTGAACTCCACCTACGCCGTTCCCGCCGTCGCCCTCGTCGTCCTCGCGACCGTCCTCGTCGGCGCCTTCGGCCTGCGCGTCTCCCGCACCACCTCCGACTTCTACGTCGCCTCCCGTACCGTCGGCCCCCGCCTCAACGCCGCCGCCATCAGCGGCGAGTACCTCTCCGCCGCCTCCTTCCTCGGCATCGCGGGACTCGTCCTCGTCCAGGGCCCGGACATGCTCTGGTACCCGGTCGGCTACACCGCCGGCTATCTGGTGCTGCTGCTGTTCGTCGCCGCCCCGCTGCGGCGCTCCGGCGCCTACACCCTGCCCGACTTCGCCGAGGCCCGGCTCGCCTCCCAGACGGTACGGCGGCTCGCGGGCGCCTTCGTCGTCGGCGTCGGCTGGCTGTACCTGCTGCCCCAGCTCCAGGGCGCGGGGCTCACCCTGACCGTCCTCACCGGGGCGCCCGACTGGCTCGGCGCGGTGATCGTCGCCGCCGTGGTCACCGTCATCGTCGGCGCGGGCGGCATGCGCAGCATCACCTTCGTCCAGGCCTTCCAGTACTGGCTGAAACTCACCGCGCTGCTCGTCCCCGCCCTCTTCCTGATCACCGCCTGGCAGAGCGACGGCGCCCCCAGCCACGCCTTCGACGAACCGGCCGCCTTCCGTGAACAGCGGGTGGTGCGCATCGACGACACGCTCGTGCTCCGGCTCACCGAGCCGCTCACCGTCACCGTGGACGGCACCGTCGACGGCCGCGAACTCGACGGCACCGAGACCGGCCTGTCCGCCGGCCCCCACCGCATCGACGGCGGCACCCGGCTCACCTTCGCCGAGGGCACCGAGGTCCCCGCCGCCGGACGCGGCGCCGACGACGCCCTGTCGCCCTCCCGCGCCGAGTCCCGCGAGGAACGCCCGCTGTACGCCACGTACGGGCTGATCCTCGCCACCTTCTTCGGCACCATGGGACTGCCCCACGTGGTGGTCCGCTTCTACACCAGCCCGCACGGTGTCGCCGCCCGCCGCACCACCGTCGCGGTCCTCGGCCTGGTCGGCGCCTTCTACCTCCTCCCGCCGGTCTACGGCGCCCTCGGCCGGCTCTACGCGCCCGAGCTCACCCTCACCGGCGACGCGGACGCCGCCGTCCTGCTCCTGCCCGGCCGCATGATCGGCGGAACGGGCGGCGACCTCCTCGGCGCGCTGGTCGCCGGGGGCGCCTTCGCCGCGTTCCTGTCGACGGCCTCCGGGCTCACCATGGCCGTCGCCGGCGTGCTCACCCAGGACGTGCTCCCCACGCGCGGCGTACGGCACTTCCGGCTCGGCACCGTGCTCGCCATGGCCGTACCGCTCGGGGTGAGCCTCCTGGTCGGCGGGCTGCCGGTGGCCGACGCCGTGGGGCTCGCCTTCGCCGTGTCGGCCTCGTCGTTCTGCCCGCTGCTCGTCCTCGGCATCTGGTGGCGCCGGCTGACCCCGCCCGGCGCGGCGGCCGGGATGCTGGTGGGCGGCGGCTCCGCGTTCCTCGCCGTCGCCGCGACCATGGCCGGCTACCCGGGCACGGGGCCCTGGCACGCCCTGCTCGCCTGGCCCGCGCTGTGGTCGGTGCCGCTGGGCTTCCTCACCATGGTCCTGGTGTCCCTGGCCACCCCCGGCCGGGTGCCGCCCGGTACGGCGGCGGTCCTGGCCCGCTTCCACCTGCCGGAGGAACTCCGCACGGAGGTGTCCGCATGAGCGGTTTCCTCGCCGGTCTGCTCGTCGCCGTCCTGCCCCTGCTGGCCGCCGGGTTCTGGATCGGCCGGCGCACCGCCCGCCCCGCCGGCCTCGCCGGGCTCGGCACCCCCGTCGAGCACGCCACCTTCGAGACCCTGCACACCGCCTCCCTGGCCACGCCCCCGCTGCGGGCCGGCCTGACGGAGGAGACCGCCGGCAAGTCCGCCCGCAAACTGCGCTCCCTGCTCGGCACTGACGCCCTCTGCCTCACCGACCGCGACCAGGTCCTCGTCTGGGACGGCGTCGGCGCCCACCACCGCGCCGAGATCATGGAACGCCTCACCGGCCCCCTCGACACCGGCCGCGGCGAGGCCTTCCCGCTCACCTGCGACACCCCCGACTGCTCGGTGCGCTGGGCGGTCGTCGCCCCGCTCACCGTCGACGACCGGGTGCACGGCGCGCTCGTCGCCTGCGCCCCCCGCGAGTCCGCGGTCCTGGTCCGGGCCGCCGGGGAGGTCGCCCGCTGGGTCTCCGTCCAGCTCGAACTCGCCGACCTCGACCAGTCCCGCACCCGCCTCATCGAGGCCGAGATCAGGGCCCTGCGCGCCCAGATCTCCCCGCACTTCATCTTCAACTCGCTCGCCGTGATCGCCTCGTTCGTGCGCACCGACCCCGAACGTGCCCGCGAACTGCTCCTGGAGTTCGCCGACTTCACCCGCTACTCGTTCCGCCGGCACGGCGACTTCACCACCCTCGCCGACGAACTCCACGCCATCGACCACTACTTGGCGCTGGTGCGGGCGCGCTTCGGCGACCGCCTCTCCGTCACCCTGCAGATCGCCCCCGAGGTGCTGCCGGTCGCGCTGCCCTTCCTCTGCCTCCAGCCGCTGGTGGAGAACGCCGTCAAGCACGGACTGGAGGGCAAGGCCGACACGTGCCGCATCCAGATCACCGCGCAGGACGCCGGCGCCGAGGCCCTCGTCGTCATCGAGGACGACGGCGCCGGGATGGACCCCGGCCTGCTCCGCCGCATCCTCGCCCGTGAGGTCAGCCCCACCGGAGGCATCGGACTGTCCAACGTCGACGACCGGCTCCGCCAGGTCTACGGCGACGACCACGGCCTCGTCATCGAGACCGCCGTCGGCGCGGGCATGAAGATCACCGTCCGGCTGCCGAAGTACCAGCCGGGCGTGCACCTGACGGGGCGGCTGACCCCCAAGTGAGGCCGGCCGCCCCGGGGCCCCTCAGGTGCCGCGGGTGGCCACCATTCCCAAGGTGATCAGCCCCAGGACGACCCAGCCGAACCACAGCCAGCCGTTGCTGCCGAGCGCCACCGTGTACGCCGTCACGGCGACCAGACCGCCGACGGTGAGCACCCCCATGGTCTTCGTCGACGTGGAACCGTTCGTGGAACCGGGCATCGCAACACCCTCCTCATGGTTCGGCTCCCTCCATGGTGCCCCCGTTCTGCCTCCTTACGGTGCACACGACGACATGTGTGCCCGATTTCCAGGGCCCCTCACTGGTCCACGACCCCGCTTCGTGGAGCGACGGGTCGAAGCCGTAGTCACGCGGAGGCACCGCGCGCGCACACGCCGTGTCCGACTCGGTGCGCGCCTCGGCGAGCGTGACGTCCTTGCCCAGCCGGGTGAACCCCAGCACCTGCTCGTCGTACGCCCCGTCGCACGACACCAGCCGCGCCTCCCGGCGGGACCGCACGTCCAGGCAGTCCCGCCGCTGCATCGTCGCCGTGTCGGCGAACGCCGTCCCGGGGCGGCGACGGCCCCCGAGCGGCCCGTACACCGGCCCGTGCGCCCCCAGCACCAGACAGGCGGTACGCCCCCCGGCCGCCTCGAACCCGTCCGCCGTCGGTACGACGGCCAGGCCGCGTACGTCGGCCAGCCGGCCGCGCAGCTCCCGCGTCCGCTCCTCGCAGCGGGCCGGGCCCCGCTCCCGCGCCTCCTCGTCCGAGGCGGCCTCGACGAACGCCACGACCTGCCCGTCGGGCGCCTGGTCCGCGCAGGTCGGGTCGAGGGCCAGCCGGGGCGTGCCGGTGAACGGGGAGCCACCGGGCCAGTCGGCCAGCACACAGTCGCCCTCCTTCAGCGGCTCGGCCAGCCCGACCGCCTCCCCGTACGGCACCACCGTCCCGCCTCCGCCGCTCCCCCGGTCGGCCAGCGCGTACCAGGCACCGCCCAGCGCCAGCACCAGGCCCAGCCCGCCGGCGAGCACCGCGCGCAGCGCGTGCGGGCGGGGGCGACGGCGGGTGCCGGTGGCGGCGGGGCCCCGTGCGCCCTCCTCGGGCGCCGGGTGGGCGGCGGCGTCCCAGGGCGGCTGGGAGCCGAGATCCGTCCGTGTCCGCGCGTAGGCCTCCGTCTGGGGCGTCACGATCCGCGTCAGCTCGGCCTCCGCCTCCCGCGCCGTCGACCGCAGGTCCGGGTCCTTGGCGAGCAGCCCCCGCAGCACCGGCTCCAGCGCGCCCGCCCGCACCGGTGGAGGCGGGTCCTCCATGACCACGGCGGTGACCGAGGCCAGCGGGGACTCCCGCGCGAAGGGGCCGCGCCCCTCCACCGCGTGGTAGAGCGTGCAGCCCAGCGAGAACAGGTCGGCCGCGGGGGTGGGCGGACCACCGGTGGCCCGCTCCGGTGCCAGGTAGCCCGCCGTGCCGACCAGCGCGGACGCCATCGTGTACCGCGTCTCCCCGGTGTCGGGCTGCACCGAGATGCCGTAGTCGGTGAGCAGCACCCGCCCGTACGGCGATCCGGTGCGGTCCGGGGCCAGCAGGATGTTCGCCGGCTTCACGTCCCGGTGCATCACGCCCCGCTCGTGCCCGGCGGTCAGCGCGTCCAGCACGGCCAGCCCGATCCGGGCGCACTCGGCGGGGGCGGGCGGACCGCTCCGGGCGAGCAGTTCCCGCAGATCGACGGCGCCCGCCACGTACTCCATGACGATCCACGGCAGCCCCTCGTGCTCCAGCACGTCGTGCACGGTCACCACATGGGGGTGACCGCGCAGACCGGCCGCGTGGCGGGCCTCGGCGCGCGCCCGGGCGACCCGGGCCTCCCGCTCCTGGCCGGGCTCGGCAGGGTCGCCGAACACGATCTCCTTCAGCGCGACCTCGCACGCGAGTCTCTGGTCGTGGGCGAGCCAGACGTGCCCCATGCCGCCGCTGCCCAGCCGGTGCAGCAGCAGATAGCGGCCGGCGATGACCCGGCCCACTCCCGACGTCGGTGATGAGGGCATCCGGTCACTCCCGGGTCCGGCGGGGGCGCTCGGCGGGGGCGCTCGTGGTGGGTGCTCCGGGAGCGACGGACACGCTCGTGGCCGGGGCGCTGCTCGCGGATTCGCCGGTGGGCGGTGGGGGAGTGGCGCGGGGAGGCGCGGAGGCGGTCCCGGGGGGTTCCGGAGGTGCGGGGCGCGTGGAAGGCGGTGGGCCGGACACGGTGCCCGGCGGGGGCGGCGGTGTCGAGTCGGCCGGTGGGGACGCGGCTTCCGGCGTCCCGCTCGGCGACGCCGGCCGCTCGGACTTCGACGGACCGGAGGACGGCGCGGACGGCGCGGACGGCGCGGACGGCGCGGACGGAGAGGACGGAGAGGACGGAGAGGACGGTGATGCGGGACTCGTCGTCGGCCGCGACGACTCCGGGTCCGGGGGAGTGGTGCCGCCACCGGACGGACCCGTGTCCTCCACCACGCTCAGCGTGACGTGCGTCCCGAACCGCAGCTCGGCTCCGGCGGCCGGATCGGACGCCGTGACCCGCGCGCCGTCCGGCGGCGGTTCCTTCCCGCCGTACGCGACCGCCAGCCCCCGCCCGGCCAGTCGCCGGCTCGCCTCACCGAACGTGGTCCCGACGAGGGACGGCACCGCCTGCCGCTTCCTCGTGTCGAAGGCGGTGTCCCCCTCGCCCGTCGTCCCCACGGGCCGCTCGATGCCCCGGTCGGGATCCTCCACGTCGACGAGGACGATCCGCTCCAGTTCGCGGGACGCGGGCCGTACGACCACGACCTCGGAACGGTCGTACCCCTTCCACTTCTCGTTCCGGTCGTCGAACGAGACGGAAATCCTGTTCTTGTCCCCCTCGAAGGGCCGCAGCGGATTTCCGCACGAGCACTTCACCGCCGGCATCCCCTGATCGTCGACCAGAATCGCGATTCCCGCCTGAAGCAGCGCGTTGAAGGGAACAGCCTTTCCCTTTTTGTAGTCGTGGTTCCTCACCAGAGTGTCGTGACGCAGGAGAACAGGGGTGAGCCCGTCGAGATACTCCGGTATCTCATCCGTACGGAGATCCAGCGCCCCGGCCCACGCCCGCGCCTTGCGGTCGTTGCGCGGCTCGGCGAGATACCGCTTCACCTGCTCGACGTCGCAGATCGCCGCCTCGCCGGTGCCCCCGTACAGGCCAGGCGTGTCCCCCTGCTGCAGACCGCCGTGAGCGGGCCGCGACCGTACGTCGGCGTCCCGTCCGAGTCCGCTGCCCTCGTCGAAGAACGGCGCGAGGGAAGCGGCCCCCGCGGCCACCGCCTTCACATCGAACAAAGGTGTGCCGGAATCGCACCCACTGGCGACAAGAAGTAATAACGACAGGACGGCGATCTTCCGAATCACCGCTTTTCCCGCCCTGTGCGTGAACGCGCGAAGTGCCATCACCGCTCCCCCTTGCGGTTCCCCCGACGCATTCATGCTACCGGTGGAAAACCCCCGTTCAAGGGGATCGGGAAAACGGTGAATTCAGTTTCCGCGTGCGTTCAGTGAGGCCAGATAGGCGTTGTACGCCTCGAGTTCCTTGTCCCCGTCCCGGTCGGCGGCGCGGTCCTTGCGCTTCGCCTGCCGCTGGTCCGAGGCGTACCACTGGAACAGCAGCGCGAGCAGCACCAGTACGGAGGGGACCTCGCTGAAGGCCCAGGCGATGCCGCCGGCCGCGTTCTGGTCGGACAGGGCATCGATGGCGAGCGAGCCGGGCGGGTTCTCGAAGGTGGTGACCATCGGCGTCGACGCCATCATCAGCGCGATGCCGAAGAACGCGTGGAACGGCATGCCCGCGAACAGCTCCAGCATCCGCATCAGATACCCCGGCCGGTGCGGCCCCGGGTCCACGCCCATGATCGGCCAGAAGAAGACCAGGCCGACGGCGAGGAAGTGCACCATCATCGCGATGTGCCCCACCTCGGAGCCCATCAGGAAGTCGAACAGCGGGGTGAAGTACAGCGCGTACAGGCTCGCGATGAACATCGGGATGGTGAACACCGGGTGGGTGACGACCCGCATGTAGCGGCTGTGCAGCAGCATCAGCAGCAGCTCGCGCGGCCCCTTGCGGCCCCGCCCGGCCGGCGGCAGCGCGCGCAGGGCGAGGGTGACCGGGGCACCGAGCAGGATCAGGATCGGCGACACCATGCTGATCACCATGTGCTGCACCATGTGCACGCTGAACATGACCATGCCGTAGTCGTTCAGCTTGGTGCACATCATGAGCCCGATGCTCAGCACACCGGCGACGAACGCGACGGTCCGTCCCACCGGCCACTTGTCACCACGCCGTACGAGCCGGACCACACCCCAGCCGTACAGGGCCAGCCCCAGCAGGCAGGCGATGAGGAAGAAGGGGTCCGCCGACCAGCCGAGCCCTCGCCCCAGCGTGAACGGCGGCAGATCCATGGTCATACCGTGCCCGCCGTGATCCATCCACCGGCTCCTGTTTCGTGCAGGTTGTACGCAATCCGTCCGCACCAGAGTAGAACCGCCCCCGGCGATCATCGTCACCGGGGGCGGCAAGCGCCCTAAAGGGGCGCGGGACTGTATCGATGTGCGGCTCCGCCGCGTGGGCGCGATCGACCACCGACGGCCCGCAGCCCGCGATTCACCTCACGGACCGAGCTGAACCCGGTACCTCAGAGAACACACTCCGCTTCCGCGTACCGCGACTCCGGCACGGTCTTCAGCGTCTCCACCGCCTCGGCGAGAGAAACCATCACGATGTCGGTCCCGCGCAGCGCGGTCATCCGCCCGAACTCTCCCCGATGCACCGCCTCCACCGCATGCCACCCGAACCGCGTCGCCAGCACCCGGTCGTACGCCGTGGGCGTCCCCCCGCGCTGCACATGCCCGAGGATCACCGGCCGCGCCTCCTTGCCGAGCCGTGACTCCAGCTCCAGGGAGAGCTGCCGTGCGATGCCGGCGAACCGCTCATGGCCGTAGACGTCCTTGCCGCCCTCGTCGAAGTCCATGGTCCCGGCCTTCGGCTTGGCCCCCTCCGCGGCGACGACGATCGCGAACCGCTTGCCGGCCGAGAACCGGGCGCCGACCTTCGCGGTCAGCTCGTCGATGTCGAAGGGCCGTTCGGGTACGACGACGGCGTGCGCGCCGGCCGCCATGCCGGAGTGGAGCGCGATCCAGCCCGTGTGCCGGCCCATGACCTCGACGATCAGCACCCGCTGGTGCGACTCGGCGGTGGTCTTCAGCCGGTCCAGGGCCTCGGTCGCCACGCCGACGGCCGTGTCGAAGCCGAAGGTGACGTCGGTGACGGCGATGTCGTTGTCGATGGTCTTCGGCACGCCCACTATCGGCAGGCCGTTGTCCGACAGCAGCCGGGCCGCCTTCAGCGTGCCCTCGCCGCCGATCGGGATGATCGCGTCGAGGCCGAGCTCCCGGACGTGCCCCTTGGCCCGCTCCACGCCGTCCCGCAGGTGCTCGGGGCGGACCCGGGAGGAGCCGAGGATGGTGCCGCCGCGGGCGAGGATGCCGCTCACGGCGTCGAGGTCGAGCTTGAGGTAGTCGCATTCCAGGAGGCCCTTCCAGCCGTCCCGGAAGCCGATGACCTCGTCGCCGTGGTCGACGACGGCACGGTGCACGACGGACCGGATGACGGCGTTCAGGCCGGGGCAGTCGCCGCCGGACGTGAGGACACCAATGCGCATAGCCCGAAACAACCTTCTCGAAGTGGGCCGGGACCGGACCGCGTTGTCCGGCTCGATCTCCGCCACCCTAGCCGCTCCGGGGGGCGGGGCCGCACCTGGCGTCCGCCTGCTGGACGACCCCGCTCACCTGTGCGGACCAGCCGTCAGACGGGCCGGTCGCACCGGAGTGCCAGGGGGTCGTCCGCAGGCGGACGGAGACTCACGCGGGCTGCTGCGCCGCCGCGATGCGCTCGTTCCGCAGCGCCTCGTACCAGCGGTCGTCGGTCGGCGGCAGCGCGTTGACGTCGAGCGCCAGCTTCAGCAGCAGGTCCGCGATCTGCGGGTTGCGGGCCAGCACCGGGCCGTGCATGTACGTACCGAAGACGGTCTCGTTGAACGCGCCCTCCGTGCCGTCCCCGGTGCCGTTGCCGTTGCCGAAGCGCACCTGGGCGAGCGGGCGGGCCGAGGGGCCCAGGTGGGTGACGCCCTGGTGGTTCTCGAACCCGGTCAGCGGGGGCAGACCCAGCTGCGGGTTGACGTCCCCCAGCACGTCGCCCACGCACCGGGCGCCCTCACCGCGTACCGAGACCACGTCGAGCAGGCCGAGACCGGGCTCGCGCTGGCCGAGGTCGTTGATGAACTCGTGGCCGAGGATCTGGTAGCCGGCGCAGACCGAGAAGACGATCGCGCCGTTGCCCACCGCCCGCTGCAGACCGCCGTCCCGGCGCAGCCGCTCGGCGGCCAGCCGCTGCGGACGGTCCTCGCCGCCGCCGATCAGGTAGATGTCGCCGGAGGTCGGGATCGGCTGGTCGCTGCGCACGTCGAGCCGCGCCACGTCCAGGCCGCGCTGCCGCGCCCGGCGCTCCACGACGAGGACGTTGCCCTGGTCGCCGTAGGTGCTGAGCAGGTCCGGGTAGATCCACACGACCCGCAGCTGGTTGTCGCTCACTTCAAGTCCCCTGGGGTGTCGTTGGTCAGTTGCCGACGCGGCGGCGCAGGTCCTGGAACGCGGTGTAGTTGGCGATGACCTCGATCCGGCCCGGCGGGCACAGCTGCACCGCCTGGTCGAGGTTCTCGCAGACCTGGAACTGCTGGTTCGCGACCTCCAGGCGCACCGCGAGGTCCAGCTTCCGGTCGCCGATGACGCAGATCGGGTGGCCGGTCAGCCGGGTGTAGTCGACGTCCCACAACCAGGAGGTGTCGGTGCCGTCGGCACCGCGCGCGTTCACCGAGAGGATCACCGGGGTCGGCGGCGGGTCGATCAGCGAGAAGGTCTCCAGCCAGCCCGCGGGGTTCTTGGCGAGCAGCAACCGCAGATCACGGCCCTCGAACTGGACCACGTCGTAGCGGCCGGCCACGGCCTGCACCTGGTACATGCGCTCCAGGGCGACCTGCGGCGGCACCCCGAAGACGGCGGCGACGGCCGCGGAGCTCGCGGCGTTGGCCTTGTTGGCGCGGCCCGGGAGCTGGAGGTGGATCGGCCAGGCGGAGCCGTGCGGGTCGAGCACGTGGTCGCCGGAGAGCGCCCAGCTCGGCGTCGGCCGGCGGAAGCCGCACTCGCTGCAGAACCAGTCGTCGCCCGGACGCTGCATCACACCGCCGCAGGACGGGCAGGACCAGGCGTCGTCCTTCCACATCTGGCCGGCGGCGACCCAGATCACGTTGGGGGAGGAGGACGCGGCCCACACCACCAGCGGGTCGTCGGCGTTGGCGACGATCACGGCCTTGGAGCCGGCCAGGCCCTCGCGCCAGTTCTCCGCGAGCATCCGCGTCTCGGCGGCGCGGTCGAGCTGGTCGCGGGAGAGGTTGAGCAGTGCGATGCACTTGGGGTCGGTGTCCCGGGCGACGCCCGCGAGGTACTTCTCGTCGACCTCGATGACGCCGAACCTGGCATCCGAGCCGCCGGCCAGCGCCGAGGTGATGCCGGCCGGCATGTTGGCGCCGAGCGCGTTGGAGACGACCGGGCCGGCGGCCTTGAGGGCCTCGGCGATGAGCCGGGTGGTGGTGGTCTTGCCGTTGGTCGCCGAGACCAGGGTCACGTCCAGGTGCTGTGCGAGCCGGGCGAGGAGATCGGGGTCGAGCTTGAGTGCCACCCGGCCGCCGATCACCGAACCGCTGCCGCGCCCGGCGGCGCGGGATGCCGCCGCGACCGCCTTGCCCGCGGTCACGGCCAGCTTGGCCCGCGGCGTGAGCGGGTCCGAGTTGCCTGCCATCAGTTCTCGATCCTCCTTGCGTACGCGCCGCGTCTGTGCCTGACGGCCACGTGGTGAGACCTCAGCCTATCGAGATCCGTTCGCACTCCAGAACCGCGGCACCATCGTGAGACGGGCGTTGCTGGGAGGACCGTACTCTGACGGTCATGCGACAAGGCTCCATCCCCGGCGTCCACGGACGTGTACGGCCCCTCACCCTGCTCGGCGACCCGGTGCTGCACGCGCCCTGCCGGGAGGTCACCGACTTCGGTCCGGAACTCGCACGCCTGGTGGACGACTTGTTCGCCACGATGTACGCGGCGCAGGGTGTGGGCCTGGCCGCCAACCAGATCGGCGAGCCGCTGCGGGTGTTCGTCTACGACTGCCCGGACGACGAGGACGTCCGCCACCTGGGCCATGTGGTGAACCCGCGGCTGGTGGAGACGGACGGGGTGGTGGTGCGCGGCCCCGAGGGCTGTCTGTCCCTGCCCGGTCTGGAGGCGGGGACGGAGCGGTACGACCACGCGGTCGTCGAGGGCTTCACGGTGACCGGCGAACCGGTCACCGTCCACGGCACGGGTTTCTTCGCCCGGTGTCTGCAGCACGAGTGCGACCACCTGGAGGGCCGGATCTACGCCGACCACCTGACGGGCCGGCGCCACCGGAAACTGATGCGGCAGGTGGCCCGGGCTTCCTGGCGCCGGGCGGACTGAACCCCCCGGGGACGCGGGGCCGCGTCGAGGTGCGGATCCGCCGCGTGGGCGCGACCGGCCGTACACGATCCGCACGCGACCTGTGAAGATCAGAACCCCGGACCTCCCACCTTGTCCCCCGCCGCCGCGAGACGCCCCCACAGCAGGTCGGCCAGACTCCGCACCAACTCCGCCCGAGAGCAGGGCCGTTCGCCCAGCCACCAGTCGCCGGCCGCGTGCATCATGCCGACGATGCCGTGCCCCCACACCCGGGCCAGCCGCTGGCCGTCCGGCCCGAGGTCCAGCCGTTCCCCGATGACCTGGGCCAGCTCCTCGCCCATCCGGCGCAGCAGCGGCGCCGAGTGCTTGCCGACGTCGAAGCCCTGGTCGCTCTGCGACTCCTCGGCCGGGTGCATCAGGAACCGGTACACCTGGGGCCGTGCCTCGATCGCCGAGAGGTAGGTGTCCAGGGTGGCCTCGACCCGTTCGCGCCGGTCCGCCGGGGCGTCCAAGGCGGCCCGCAGCGAGTCCAGCAGCGCGTCGGTGTGCCGTTTGGCCAGGGCGGCGTAGAGTCCTCCCTTGTCACCGAAGTGCCGGTAGAGGATCGGCTTGGTGATGCCGGCCTCGGCGGCGATCGCGTTCATGGAGGCCCCCGGGCCGTCGCGCAGCACCACCCGGTCGGCGGCCTCCAGCAGCTCGCGCCGGCGTCGGTCGGCGGACCGCTGCTGATCGGTCCGCTGTGTGGTGTTCATGAGCTCTCCCCACCCGTGCTGATTCGGTGACGCCTGCGCAAACTAACACTGAAGGCGATCCGGTCATCGAACGGGATGCCGACCGGTCCGAGGGAGTTGACTTTTCCTACCCACCGGTAACAGACTCGAGGTTACCGCAAGTAACACGCATGTGCGCCGCTGGAGGGGACATGGCCGAGTTCACCATGGAGCTCAACGACGAACAGAAGGAGGTCCGGGACTGGCTGCACGGCTTCGCCGCCGATGTGATCCGCCCCGCGGCCGCCGAATGGGACGAGCGTGAGGAGACTCCCTGGCCGGTCATCCAGGAGGCCGCCAAGGTCGGCATCTACTCCCTGGACTTCTACGCCCAGCAGTACTTCGACGCGACCGGCCTCGGCATCCCGATGGCCATGGAGGAGCTCTTCTGGGGCGACGCCGGCATCGCCCTGTCGATCGTCGGCACCGGCCTGGCCGCCGTCGGCGTCCTCGCCAACGGCACCGAGGAGCAGATCGGCACCTGGATCCCCCAGATGTACGGCGACGCCAACGACGTCAAGGTCGCCGCGTTCTGCTCCTCCGAGCCCGACGCCGGCTCCGACGTGGCCTCGATGCGCACCCGCGCGGTGTACGACGAGGCCAAGGACGAGTGGGTGATCAACGGCACCAAGACCTGGGCGACCAACGGCGGCATCGCCAACGTCCACGTCGTGGTCGCGGTCGTCGACCCGGACCTCGGCTCCAAGGGGCACGCCTCCTTCATCATCCCGCCCGGCACCCCCGGCTGCTCCCAGGGCCAGAAGTTCAAGAAGCACGGCATCCGCGCCTCGCACACCGCCGAGGTCATCCTGGACGACGTGCGCGTCCCCGGCTCCTGCCTGCTCGGCGGCAAGGAGAAGCTGGACGAGCGCCTCGCCCGCGCCCGCGAGAAGGCGAAGCAGGGCGGCGAGCGCGTGAAGAACGCCGCGATGGCCACCTTCGAGGCGTCCCGCCCCGCCGTCGGCGCCATGGCGGTGGGCACCGCCCGCGCGGCGTACGAGGTCGCCCTCGACTACGCGACCACGCGCGAGCAGTTCGGCCGCCCGATCATCGACAACCAGGGCGTCGCCTTCCAGCTCGCCGACATGCGCACCCGGATCGACGCCGCCCGCCTGCTGGTGTGGCGCGCCTCCTGGATGGCGATCAACGGCAAGCCGTTCACGGCCGCCGAGGGCTCGATGTCCAAGCTGTTCGCGAGCGAGACGGCCAAGAAGGTCACCGCCCAGGCCATACAGATCCTCGGCGGCAACGGCTACACCCGCGAGTACCCGGTGGAGCGCATGCACCGCGACGCCGCGATCTACACCATCTTCGAGGGCACGAGCGAGATCCAGCGCCTGGTGATCGCCCGTACCCTGTCGGGCATGCCCATCCGCTGAGACCGGCCGCACGGACGACCCGGCGGTGCGGACGGCACCGCCGGGTTACCCCTGCCCCGCTCCCGGGAAAGGCTCGTGCGTGACCGACGCGACGGAGGACGCGATGACCCGCACCGCCCGCGACCTGACGGAGAGCTTCACCCGCGACCTGGCCCCGGACCCGCGCGCCAACCCCCTCGTGCCGCTGATCGCCCGCGGCGAGGCGGACCGGGAGGTCCTGGCCGCGCTCGCCCTGGAGCAGCGCCTGGTGATCCCCGCGGACCGCCGCGCGTTCCTGCACCTGGCGGACAGGTCCGCGGCCGAACCGGACTCCGCCGCGTTCTTCACCGCCCTCGCGGAGGGCGAGGCGCTCGCCGGGGAGCACCTGGAACCGTTCGCGGCCGCCTGCGGTGTCGACGCGTCCCGGGCGGACGCCCACGCGCCCCTGCCGGGGTGCCAGGCCTACCCGGCTTACGTCGCCTGGCTGGCCCTCAACGCCGCACCGGCCGACGCCGTCCTGGCCGTGACGGCCAACTTCTCCGCCTGGGGCGGCTACTGCGCCACGATCGCCGAGGCCCTGCGCACCCACTACGGCTTCTCCGACGAGGCCTGCGCCTTCTTCGACTTCTTCGCCGCACCGGCCCCGGACCTCGACCGCACGGCCCGGGCGGCGGTCCGGGCCGCCCTGGACGCGGGCAGCCTGGACGAGCACCGCGCACGCCGTCACGGGCGTCTCCTGCAGAGCTACGAGGCCATGTTCTGGGAGACACTGCGGTCCGCGGCCCGGCCGGTCAGGCGGGAGTGAGTTCCTTCCAGACCTGGGCGTCTGTGCCGTTGCACTCGTGGATCTGGACCTGGACGCCGTCTGCGAAGTCCGCGTAGGGCACGTCCAGGCACTTGCCGGACCGGGGGTTGACGAAGCCGACCGGGACGGTCCGGCCGTAGCGCCACTGCTGGGCGCCGGTGCCGTTGCACGTGTAGATCTGCACCTTGGTGCCGTTGGCGGTCCCCCCGTCGGCCACGTCCAGGCACTTGCCCGAGTTCGGGTTCACCAGGGTGCCCTCGGGCGTGGTCCTCCAGGTCTGGCCCAGGGAGCCGTTGCAGTCCCACAACTGCACCCTCGTGGCGTCCTCCCTGCCGGCGCCGCTCACGTCCAGGCAGTGCCGGCCGTCGTCGGGGCTGTAGGCGAACTCCGTGGGCGCGGGTTCCGGGCCGGTCACGGTGAACGTGCACCAGGCGGACCAGTCGGACGGGCCGTCGGCGCCCTCGGCGCGGATCCGCCACTGGTAGTCGCCCGGACCGAACGTGCTGGTGGGAATCTGCAGGGCCCACACGTAGCCGGCCCCCGTGTCGGTCCGGAAGGTGCGGAACGGCTGCTCGCCGAGGCGTGCGAACTCCATCGTCCCGTCCAGGCCGGGTTGGGGTTCCAGGCCCTTGACCGAGGCGGCGAACAACGGTGCGGAACCGTTGGCGGTGCTGAACGTCGGCGGGGTCGCGGCGCCGCACTGCTGGAAGCCCGCGTAGGCACCGGTGGAGATCCGCAACGCCTCGGGGACGTCGGGGGTGGCGGCCCACGCGGTGGCGGGAAGGCCGAGGCTCAGGCAGGCGGCTGCCAGCCCCGTGGCCGCGGCGGCCGCGGAACGATTCCGTCTTATGGCTGCTCCATCGCACGATCGATCACTCGTCGCTCAGGAGTCCACACCACCGGACGTCCCCCGTCAGCCTTTCCGGTGCCGGTGTAAGGGTTACGTCACATCCCCCGTTCCCGCGCCGGCCGGCCGGGCGGGCCGCCGGCGGGCGGGACCTACGGCGCGCCCCCACTGCTGTGGGCGATGCACGCCACGTCGATCCGATCGGCCAGCTTCGCGAGCTCGATGGTCAACGCGGCCACCGTGTCCTCATCGAGCCCGTCCTCCCCCGCCTCGACAAGCCGAACCCACCGCCCACCCACCGTACGCAGCAGCTTGCTGACATCGGCGGCGGAAACCTGCAGGGTCCCGCGGTCGTCGACGATCAGAGGCAGAGTCACTTCGCGGTTCACAGTCGGGATCGTAGCCGTGCGGACATCACGCACCCTGCCAAACCGTGGTGATGTTGCAGAACTCGCGGATTCCGTGCCCGGACAGCTCACGCCCGTACCCCGACCGCTTGAGCCCGCCGAACGGGAACGCCGGATGGGACGCCGTCATCCCGTTCACATACACACTGCCGGCCTCCAGATCCCGTACGAACCGGTCGACCTCGGCCTCGTCGCGGGTCCAGACGTTGGAGCTCAGCCCGAAGTCGGTGTCGTTGGCGATCAGGACCGCCTCGTCGACGTCCGCCGCGCGGTACAGCGTGGCGACCGGACCGAAGGCCTCCTCGCGGTGGATGCGCATCTCCCGGCCGATGCCGGCCAGGACGGTCGGCGGGTAGAACCAGCCGGGCCCGTCGGGGCGCTCGCCGCCGCACAGCACGGTGGCGCCCGCGCGTACGGCGTCGTCGACCAGTTCCTCCAGGTCACTGCGGCCCTTCTCACTGGAGAGGGGGCCGACGTCGGTCTCCTCGTCCATCGGGTCGCCGACCTTCAGCGCCTTCATGCCCGCGACGAAGCGTTCGGTGAAGGCGTCGTAGACGTCCGTGTGCACGATGAACCGCTTGGCGGCGATGCAGGACTGCCCCGTGTTCTGCGTCCGCGCGGTGACCGCGATCTCGGCGGCCCGGTCCAGGTCGGCGGAGGGCATGACCACGTACGGGTCGCTGCCGCCCAGCTCCAGCACCGTCTTCTTGATCATCTCCCCGGCGGTGGAGGCGACCGCGCGGCCCGCCGGCTCGCTGCCGGTGAGGGTGGCCGCCTTCACCCGTTCGTCCCGCAGGATGTCGTCGACCGCGGCGGAGCCGATGAGCAGGGTCTGGAAACAGCCCTCGGTGAAGCCCGCGCGGTGGAACAGGTCCTCCAGGTACAGGGCGGTCTGCGGCACGTTCGAGGCATGCTTGAGCAGGCCCACGTTGCCCGCCATCAGCGCGGGCGCGGCGAACCGCACCACCTGCCACAGCGGGAAGTTCCACGGCATCACGGCGAGCACCGGGCCGAGCGGCCGGTAGCGCACCAGGACCCGGGAGGCGCCGGAGTCCTTCACGTCGGAGGCGTCGGGTTCCTCGTCGGCGAGGAGTTCCGCCGCGTGGTCGGCGTACCAGTGCATCGCCTTGGCGCACTTGGCGGCTTCCGCGCGGGCCTGTTTGACCGGCTTGCCCATCTCCGTGGTGATCACCCGGCCGATGGTCTCCCGGTCCTCGTCGAGGATCTCGGCGGCCCGGTGCATCAGACGGGCACGCTCCTCGAAGGCCGTCGTCCGGTACGTCCGGAACGTGGCCTCCGCGAGCTGGATCCGGTGCCCGATCTCCTCCTCGTCCATGGGGTGGTACGTCTTGACCGTCTCGCCGTTCGCCGGGTTCACCGTGGCGATGTGCATCGCTGACCTCCCTGGGGCGGGCTGTGCTTTCCGACCTTCCCGCGCGGTGGTGGGCGGTGCAACGCGGGAGGTCTCCTCAGGGCGAGTGCTCCGCCAGGCGGTCGAGAAACGCGGTCTGCGCGCCGACGATCACCTCACGGGCCCGGTCCAGGGGGAACCACGCCACCCGGTCCAGCTCCGGGAACTCCTGGATCCGTCCCGACCTCGGCGGCCACTCCATCGCGAACGTGCCGGGGACGACCGCCGCCGGATCGAGGTCCGCCTCCACCGCCCAGGCCGTGACGGTCTTCCCGCCGGACTGCCGGACCTCCCCGAGCGGCAGCGCCTCCCCCTCCGGGGGCGGCAGCCCCAGCTCCTCCCGGAACTCGCGGCGCGCCGCCTCCCAGGCCGGCTCGCCGGGGTCGTACTCGCCCTTGGGGACCGTCCACGCCCCGCTGTCCCGCCGGGCGAAGAACGGGCCACCCATATGACCGAGCAACACCTCAAGGCCCTGACTGGTGTGTCGGAACAACAGCAGTCCGGCGCTCCGGGCGCCCCTCACGGCCGTACCCCGGGGTGTGCGGCGAGCAGGGTCTCGACCGTGTCGGCCTCCTCGGGGCGCTTGTCCTCGCGGTAGCGGATCACGCGGGCGAAGCGGAGGGTGACGCCGGCCGGGTAGCGGGTGGAGCGCTGGAGGCCGTCGTAGGCGATCTCCACGACGAGTTCGGGGCGCACCGTCACGACGTATCCGCTCTCCTCGACCGCCAGCTCCCGCAGCCGTTCGGTCTGCCAGGCCAGCATCGCGTCGGTCAGGCCCTTGAAGGTCTTGCCGAGCATGGCGAAGCCGCCGTCGGCGGTGCGGGCGCCCAGGTGCAGATTGGAGAGCTTCCCGGTGCGGCGGCCGTGGCCCCACTCGGCGGCCAGCACCACCAGGTCGAGCGTGTGGACGGGCTTGACCTTCAGCCAGGACGCGCCGCGCCGGCCCGCGCTGTAGGGGGCGTCCAGGCCCTTGACCACGACGCCCTCGTGGCCGCGTTCCAGCGTCTCGGCGAGGAACCCCTCCGCCGCGCCCAGGTCCCCGGGCCCCGGCACGAGGGTGCGCCGCACCCGCAGGGGCTCCGGGACCAGCCGGGCCAGTTCCGCGTGGCGCTCGGTGAACGGCAGGTCCAGCAGATCGCGGCCGTCGACGGAGAGCGCGTCGAAGAAGACGGGGGAGACGGGGACCTCCCGGGCGGCCGTGGCCACGTCCACCCGGGAGCCGACCCGTCCTGCGGTCTCCTGGAACGAGCGGGGGCGGCCGTCCTCGTCGAAGGAGATGACCTCCCCGTCCAGGATGAACCGCTCGCCCCGCAACTCCCGCGCCGCCGCCGTCACTTCCGGCAGTCGGTCGGTGATGTCGTCGAGGGCGCGGGTGTGCACGCGCACGGTGTCCCCGTCGCGGTGGACCTGGACGCGGATGCCGTCCAGCTTCTCCTCCACCGCGCAGGCCCCCAGCTTCTCCACCGCCTCCGCGACCGAGGAGGCGCTGTGCGCCAGCATCGGCAGCACCGGTCGGCCCACGGTCAGCCGGAACCGCTCCAGCGCCCCGGGGCCGTCCGCCAGCAGCGCCCCGGCCACCGACTGGAGCGAGCCGGCCAGCATCACCGCCCGCCGCACATCGGCCGGCGGCGCCCCCGTCGCCCGCGCCAGCCCCTCCACCGCCACCGCGTCCAGGGCGCCCTGCCGGACTTCCCCGGTGAGCAGCCCGGACAGGAACCGCTGCTCGTCCTCGGTGGACGCGCCCAGCAGCTCGCCGACCAGCCGGGCCCGCTCGGCCTGCGCCCCCGGACCGGACACCTCGCCGAGCGTGGTGAGCAGCGCGTCGACCTCGCGCACCGTCAGCGACGGCTCGGCGGCGGGGGCGACCGGACGGCCCAGCACCTTCCAGCCGACCCCGATACGGCCCTGCGGCAGCCGGCCGGCCAGGTACGGGATGACGACCGGCACGTCGTCCGCCTCCGCCTCCCGGAACAGCTCGGCGAGCAGGACGATCTTCCGGGACCGCGCCGAAGCGGCGGCGACCTCCTGGGACACACGGGCCAGCCGGGACAGCAGCATGCAGTCATAGTGCTCCGGAGGCGGGCGCTCCACACCCCCGCCGTCCGGCGCCTACCCGTTCACCGCGGCGTCCAGGTCGGTCATCAGCAGGTCCCCGACGATCGCGGCCGCCGCGCGGTAACCGCCGCTCGCCGCGTGCACCACCTGCTCGGAGAAGCCGATCGCGTTGCCCGCCGCCCAGACCCCGGGCACCGTGGTCAGACCGGTCGAGTCGAACACCGGGTACGTGCCGAACGGGGTCTCGTTCATCTCGGCGCCCAGCGCCTCCAGCAAAGACGTCTGCGGCACCGGGCGCGGCCCGACGAAGAGCACGGAGCGGGCGTGGGTGGTGCCGTCGGCCAGCCGCACCCCGGTGAGCCGGTCGTCCTCAACCACCAGCTCCGCGACCGTGCCGGGCACCACCTCGACCCCGGCGGCGGCCAGCCGGCGCAGGTCCAGGTCGGACAGTTCCTCCTCGGCGACCTCGTGCAGGAAGAAGGTGACGTCCTTCGACCACTGGGACACCATCAGCGCCTGGTGCACGCTCGTCGCGCTCGACGCGAGCACGCCGAACGGCTCGTCGCGCACCTCCCAGCCGTGGCAGAACGGGCAGTGCAGCACGTCCCGCCCGAACCGCTCGGCGACCCCGGGGACCGCCGGCATCTCGTCCCTCAGCCCGGTGGCGACGACCAGCCGCCGGGCCCGTACGGCCGGTCCCGCGTCGAGTACGACGGTGAAGTCCGCCCCGTCCTTGGTGACGTCCGTGACCCGGTCCCGGACGAGCTCCACGCCGTAGCGCGCGATCTCCTCCCGGCCCAGCGCCAGGAACTCGGCCGGTGCCATCCCGTCCCGGGACAGATAGCCCTGCATGTGCGACGAGGGCGCGTTGCGCGGCTCGCCCGCGTCGACGACCAGGGTGCGGTGCCGGGCCCGGCCGAGCACCAGCGCGGCGGAGAGTCCCGCCGCCCCGCCTCCGACGACGACCACGTCGTACGTCCCGCTTCCGAATGTCTCGTTCATCGTGACCACCTCCACCTCGACAGTCGCCCGATCACTGCCGCATTGACAAACGACTTTGCCGAACCTGCAATACCGGTATGACTACGGACGACGTTCTCGCGGAAGTGGGCCCCCGGCTGCGGCGGATCAGGAAGGAGCGGGAGGTGACCCTCGCGGCGCTGTCCGAGGCGACCGGCATCTCCGTGAGTACCCTTTCCCGGCTGGAGTCCGGCCTGCGTAAACCCAGTCTGGAACTGCTGCTGCCGATAGCGCAGGCCCACCAGGTGCCGCTGGACGAACTGGTCGGCGCGCCGCCGGTCGGCGATCCGCGCATCCGGGCCTCCGAGCCGATCCGGCGCTACGGCCGTACCTTCTGGCCGCTCACCCGGCAGCCCGGCGGGCTCCAGGCGTACAAGGTGCTCGAACCGAAGCGGAAGCTCGAGCCCGAACCGCGTACCCACGAGGGCTATGAGTGGCTGTACGTGATGTCGGGGAAGCTGCGGCTGGTGCTCGGCGAACACGACGTCGTGCTGGTGGCGGGGGAGGCGGCCGAGTTCGACACGCGGGTGCCGCACTGGTTCGGGTCGACGGGGGAGGGGCCCGTGGAGTTCCTCAGCCTGTTCGGTGCGCAGGGGGAGCGGATGCATGTCCGGGCGCGGCCCAAGCGGGGGTGACGGACGGGACCGTTCCCTTTCCGGTGTCCCTTTCCGGTGTCTCTTCCCAGCGGACAAGCGACCGCTTAGTATGCGGTGGACCCGGTCAGGCGAACACGACGTTCACGCTCCCGTGGAGGCCCCGCATGCAGGCATGGCAAGTGCACGAGCTCGGCGAGCCGGGCGAGGTGATGCGCCTCGCGGAAGTGGCGCGGCCGGCGCCCGGTGACGGGCAGGTCCTGCTGAAGGTGCGTGCCGCCAACATCAACTTCCCGGACGCGCTGATGTGCCGGGGCCAGTACCAGGTCAGGCCGCCGCTGCCGTTCACCCCGGGCGTGGAGATCTGCGGCGAGACCGAGGACGGGCGCCGCGTGATCGCCAACCCCGCGCTGCCCTGCGGCGGCTTCGCCGAGTACGCCGTCGCGGACGCCGCCGCGCTGCTGCCCGCACCGGACGCACTGGACGACGCCGAGGCCGCCGCCCTGCACATCGGCTACCAGACCGGCTGGTTCGGCCTGCACCGGCGGGCCCGTCTGGAGGCCGGTGAGACCCTGCTCGTCCACGCTGCCGCGGGAGGCGTCGGCAGCGCGGCCGTGCAGCTCGGCAAGGCGGCGGGCGCCACCGTCATCGGCGTGGTCGGCGGTGCCGCGAAGGCGTCCGTCGCCCGTGAGCTGGGCTGCGACGTGGTGGTCGACCGGCGAGAGCAGGACGTCGTCGCCGCCGTGAAGGAGGCCACCGGCGGCCGGGGCGCCGACGTGATCTACGACCCCGTGGGCGGCCAGGCCTACGCCCAGTCCGCCAAGGCCGTCGCCTTCGAGGGCCGGATCGTCGTCGTCGGCTTCGCGAGCGGGTCCGTCCCCAGCCCCGCCCTGAACCACGCCCTCGTCAAGAACTACGCGATCCTCGGCCTGCACTGGGGCCTGTACAACACCAAGGACCCCGAGCTGGTCCAGCACTGCCACGAGCGGCTCACCGGACTCGCCGCGCGGGGCGCGGTCAAGCCGCTGGTGAGCGAGCGCGTGCCGCTCGCCGGTGCCGCCGACGCCGTGCAGCGGGTCGCCGACGGTGTCACCACCGGGCGCGTCGCCGTGCTGCCCTCGCTGGAGAACGGAGCCGCCGCATGACCGACGCCGCCGAACTGCGCCGCCGTACTCAGGAGTTCCTGTCCGCGTACCCACCGGCCGGCACCGGCCGCCTCGACTTCCTGCGTGCCCGCTTCGACGCCGGACTCGCCTGGGTGCACTTCCCCGAAGGGCTCGGCGGACTCGGTCTCCCGCGCTCGCTCCAGGCCGTCGTGGACGCCGGACTGGAGGCCGCCGGAGCGCCCGACAACGACCCGCGCCGCATCGGCATCGGCCTGGGCATGGCCGCGCCGACGATCCTCCAGTACGGCACGGAGGAACAGAAGCGGCGCTTCCTGAAGCCCCTGTGGACCGGCGAGGAGGTCTGGTGCCAGCTCTTCAGCGAGCCCGGCGCGGGATCCGACCTGGCCGCCCTCGGCACCCGTGCCGTCCGGGAGGGCGAGGACTGGGTGGTCAACGGGCAGAAGGTGTGGACGTCCAGCGCCCACCTCGCCCGCTGGGCCATCCTCATCGCCCGCACCGACCCGGACGTGCCCAAACACCGGGGCATCACCTACTTCGTGTGCGACATGACCGACCCCGGCGTCGAGGTGCGGCCACTGCGCCAGATCACCGGCGAGGCCGAGTTCAACGAGGTCTTCCTCACCGGCGTCCGCATCCCCGACGCCCACCGCCTCGGCGAGGTCGGCGACGGCTGGCGGGTCGCGCAGACCACCCTGAACAACGAACGCGTCGCCATCGGCGGCATGCGGCTGCCCCGCGAGGGCGGCATGATCGGCCCGGTCGCGAAGACCTGGCGCGAACGGCCGGAACTGCGCACCCACGACCTGCACCAGCGGCTGCTGAAACTCTGGGTCGAGGCGGAGGTCGCCCGGCTCACCGGCGAACGCCTGCGCCAGCAGCTCGTCGCCGGACAGCCCGGCCCCGAGGGCGCCGGCATGAAACTGGCCTTCGCCCGCCTCAACCAGGAGATCAGCGGCCTGGAGGTGGAACTCAGGGGCGAGGAGGGCCTGCTGTACGACGACTGGACCATGCGCCGCCCCGAACTGGTCGACTTCACCGGCCGCGACGCCGGCTACCGCTACCTCCGCTCCAAGGGCAACAGCATCGAGGGCGGGACCAGCGAGGTCCTGCTGAACATCGTCGCCGAGCGCGTCCTGGGCCTGCCCGCCGAGCCGCGCACCGACAAGGACGTCGCATGGAAGGACCTGTCCCGATGAGCGATCTCCTGTACTCGGAGGAGGAAGAGGCGCTGCGCGCCGCCGTCCGGGACCTGCTCACCGACCACTGCGACGCGGCGGGCGTGATCGCCCGTACCGAGTCGGACGCCCCGCACGACCTGTCCCTGTGGAAGGCGCTCGCCGACGGCATGGGCCTCGCCGGTCTGCTGGTCCCCGAGGACCGGGGCGGCCAGGGCGCCACCCACCGCGAAGCCGCCGTCGTGCTGGAGGAGTTGGGACGCGCGGTCGCCCCCGTGCCGTATCTGACCAGCGCCGTGGTGGCCACCGAGGCGCTGCTGGCGTGCGAGGACGCCGGCGACCTGCTCGCCGAGCTGGCGTCCGGGCGCCGTATCGGCGCCCTCACCGTCGGCCTGCACACCGCTCCCGGCGCCGCGTTCACCACCGTACGGCTGGAGAACGGCGCACTGCACGGGGAGCTGACCGGCATCGCGGACGCCGCCGTCGCCGACGTACTGCTCGTACCGGCGGACGACGGCGGGCTGTACGCGGTGGAGGCCGGCGCGGTCACCGTCACCCCGCAGGTCTCCCTGGACCTGACCCGTCCGGTGGCCCGGGTGACCCTGGACGGCGCGCCCGGACGCAGGCTGGGCGACGCGGGAACCGCCGTGCCCCGCGCCCTGCGGGCCGGCGCCGGACTGCTCGCCTCGGAACAACTCGGCTCCGCCGACTGGTCGCTGACGGAGACCGTCCGCTACTTGAAGGACCGCAAGCAGTTCAACCGACCCGTCGGCGGCTTCCAGGCGCTCAAGCACCGGCTCGCCCAGCTGTGGCTGGAGGTCGTCAACCTCCGCGCCGCCGCCCGCAACGCCGCCGACGCGCTCACGACCGGCGAGGACACCGGCGTGGCGGTCACCGTCGCCCAGGCCTACGCCGCGTCCGTCGCGGTCCGGGCCGCGGAGGAGGCCCTGCAACTGCACGGCGGCATCGGCATGACCTGGGAACACCCGGTGCACCTCCACCTCAAGCGCGCCAAGGCCGACTCGATCGCCTACGGCACGGCGGGCGCCCACCGCGAGGCGCTGGCGGAACTGGTCGGTCTGAGAGCACCCTGACCGGTCGAACGACGGAAGAAGCCCGTCCCTTCGGGGGCGGGCTTCTTCCGTGCGCCCCGCTCCGGTGAGGTGAACGACCGACGGCGGATCGGCCAACTCCCCGCACCACCCTGCTCTTGGGCCACCCGAGGACCTCATACTCTCCCTGGTCCCGTACGGCCCTTCCAGGGAGGCAGAGCATGGCCCTCACCACCCGTCGCAGAGCCCTCACCACCCTCGGCGTCGCCCTCGCCGGTACCGTCGCCCTTCCCGCGACGCAGGCACTGGCCGGCGAACAGAAGCACCGGCCGCGCCCGTTGTGGCAGGCCCACGCCCACAACGACTACGAGCACCCCCGTCCCCTCCTCGACGCCCTCGACCACCGCTTCGGCAGCGTCGAGGCCGACGTCTACCTGGTCGGCGACCAACTCCTCGTCGCCCACGACCCCGAGGACCTCGACCCGTCCCGCACCCTCGAATCCCTCTACCTCGACCCGCTCGCCGCCCGGGTCCGCGCCCACCACGGCTCGGTCTACCGCGGGCACCGCAGGCCGCTCCAGCTGCTGATCGACATCAAGACCGAGGGCGCGTCCACCTACCTCGAACTCGACCGCCGTCTGCGCCGCCACCGGCACCTGTTCACCACCTGCGCCCACGGCAGGGTGCTGCCCGGACCGGTCACCGCCGTCATCTCCGGCGACCGCGCGGCCCGCGCGCCCATGGAGGCCCAACGGGTGCGCCACGCCTTCTACGACGGTCGGCTCGCCGACCTCGGCGGCACCGCACCGGCCTCCTTCGTCCCGCTGATCTCCGACAACTGGACGCTCAACTTCACCTGGCGGGGCGTCGGCGCCTTCCCCGACGCCGAGCGCCGGAAACTGCGCGACATCGTGGGCACCGCCCACGCGCGCGGACAGCGGGTGCGGTTCTGGGCCACCCCCGACCTGCCGGGCCCCGCCCGCGACGCGCTCTGGGGCGAACTGGTGGCGGCGGACGTCGACCACCTCAACACCGACGACCTCACGGGGCTCGAATCCTTCCTCGACACCTGCCGGAGGGCGTGACACCACACGTTCGGAGGACAGGTCAGCCGCCCGGACGAACCTTCCGTTACGCCACACTTGCGGCCGAACGCCGCGAAACGGATGTGGCGGAGGAGGTTGACGATGGCCATTTCCATCTCTGTGGTGCTGCTGCTCTCGGTCCTTGCGGTGATCTTCCTGCGCAACGGGGGGCTGAAGATCTCCCACGCGCTGGTCTGTCTGCTGCTCGGTTTCTACCTGGCCAGCACGAGCATCGCGCCCACGATCCACAGCGGCCTCACGGCGACCGCCGACATCGTCGGCGGTCTGCGGCCGTGAGGTCACCGCGCGGAGCGTGGTTCAGCGGTCGGACACCGCGTCGCGCGGCAGCACGGTGACGCGGTGGAAGTTGCACCCCGCCGGTGTCGGCGGTGCGGACGGGGGCCTGCTCTGGTGCGCCTTGAGAGCGACGCTCACCAGGCTGAGCAGCAGGTCCACGTCCGTGGCGCAGTCCAGATGCACCGTCACCCAGTCGGAACTCGGGACCACTTGTATCGCGCTCGACCCGCCCAGGTCGTAGTGGAAGCGCTGGATGGCGCGACGGGTGAGGTGGAGGTCCACGTCCCGCGCGGAGTGGAAGTGGACGATCTCGTCACGGGCGGTGCGGAGGGCCTGCCCCGTACCGCAACCGGCCGGACAGTCCGTGAGATCGGGCCAGGTGAGCAGTCGCTCCATGGCTCGCTGCGCCGGTGTCATGCCCTCATCGTTGCCTGCTCAACGTCCGGACACCAGGAGTTGGGTGATTCGTAATCGAGTGGTGAGGTGGTGAGGCCGCCGGAACCCCGGTGAGAACCTGACACGCGATCATGTCATGGCAGTCGATGAGCTCGTGACCTGGTACGGCGTTCCCGTCCTCGTGTGCGACCGGGACGGCCGGAAGGCGATCGCCGGCGGCAGCGACACCCCGCGCGACTTCGCGCGGAACCCGAGGAGAGGCTCACGCGCGTGGCCCGCGTGGTCCGGGCACGCGTGTCAGGCCCGTTCGGCCACCGCCGCCGGGTCGTCCAGGACTCCCCGCACCACCGAGTGCGCCGCGCCCAGCAGCGGGCCCTCGGGGCCCAGCGGGGACACGGAGACGGGACAGGCCGGCCCCGCGGTACGGCGGGCCAGCTCGGAGCGGAGCGACGGCAGCAGCCAGGGCGCGAGCCCCGACAGGGCTCCGCCCAGCACCACGCTCTCGGGGTCCAGCAGATTGACCGCCCCGGTCAGGGCGATCCCGAGCGCCGTTCCCGCGTCCTCCAGGGCGCGTCGTACGTTCGCGTCGCCCTGCTCGGCGCGGCCCGCGAGGAGGCCGACGCGGTCCTCGCCCGGCTCCAGCCCGGCCGCGCGCAGCACCGCCTCCTCACCGGCGTACTGCTCCAGACAGCCCCGTCCGCCGCAGGCGCACTCCGGTCCGTCCGGCCGTACCGGTACATGGCCCAGCTCGCCCGCGAAGCCGCGGTTTCCGTGCAGCAGCCGCCCGTCCACGACGACCGCGGCACCGATACCGATCTCGGCGGACACATGGAGGAAGTCGCGCGGGGTGTCCTCGCCGAGCCACAGTTCGGCCAGTGCGCCGAAGTTGGCCTCGTTGGCCACGGTGAGCGGCAGGCCCGCCGGAAGCAGGTCGCCGAGGTCCGTGTCGAGCCAGCCGAGGTTCGGGGCGCGTACGACGGTCCGGGCGTCGCGCGCCACCAGTCCCGGTACGGCCACGGCGAGCCCCGCCGGCCACAGGCCCTCGCCCTCCGCCTCGGCGACGACCCGCTCCGTCAGCTCGGTGAGTTCCCCGAGCACCGGCCCGGGGGAGCGGCCCCGGTTCGGGACGTGCCGCACCGCCCGCGACCGGACCCGGCCGCGCAGGTCGACCGCGCAGACCGCGAGATGGTCGACGCCGACCTCGGCGCCGATCCCCGCCGGGCCGCGCCCGCTGACGGCGAGCGCCGAACCGGGACGGCCCACACGTCCGGGCCGCTCCGGGCCCAGCTCCTCCAGCAGGCCCGAGCGGATGAGCTCGTCGACCAGCGTGGACACCGCCGCGCGGGTCAGGCCGATGCGGGAGGCGACGGCGGCCCGGGACAGCGGGCCCTCGGCGCTGACGGTGTGCATCACCCGCGAGAGGTTGCGGCGGCGCATGCCCTGCTGGGTGTCGGGCAGCGCGCGCCCCGGACCGGCCGGGCGGGCCTTGTGCAGCGGTGCGCTCATTCCTCCGTCGTTCCTCGGTCTCTGCGGTCGTCGTCGACCTGTCGGCCGACACCGGTCGGTCCGTGCCCGCCGGCTGGTGTCGTCGGGTCGGTGCCGGTCGGCTGGTGTCGTCGGGTCGGTGCCGGTCGGCTGGTGTCGACCGACAGGTCGACGACGGTCGGTCCGTGCCGGCGGGCCGGTGCCTGCCGGCACGTGCCGGTGGGTTCGTGCCCGCGGGTTCGTGCCGGTCGGTCCGTGCCCGCCGGTCGGTGTCGGCAGGCGGGTGCCTGCCGGCCCGTGCCGGTGGGTAGGCGTCCGTCGGTCCGTGCCGGCGGGCCGGTGCCTGCCCGTCGGTGCCGGGCCGGTGGTGTCGTCAGTCGGTGTCCGTGCCGCGGTCCAGCAGCGGGGCCGCGTCGGAGAGTACCCCGGCCAGCCTGGCCAGCGTCTCCTCGTCCCGCTCCACGGCCTCCAGCACCGGGCCCGCCGCCGTGTCCCAGCGCCGGGCGACCGCGGCCGGGTCCTCCCCGGTGAGCAGCCCGGCCGCCTGCGCCGCCGCACCGAGCGCGACCAGCTCCTTCGCCTGCGGCACCTGCACGGCCCGCCCCGACAGCCGCCGTACGGTCTGCTGCCAGGCCGCGCCCCGGGCGCCGCCGCCGATCAGCAGCAGGGGCGCCGACGGGTCGGCGTCCTCGTCGAGGACGAGGTCCAGCGCGGCCAGCAGGGAGTACACGGCACCGTCGTACGCGGCCTGGAGCAGCTGCCCGCCGGTGGTGTCGTGGCGCAGCCCGTGCAGCAGACCGGAGGAGTTGGGGAGGTTCGGGGTGCGCTCGCCGTCCAGGAAGGGCAGCAGCGTGATGCCGCGCCCGGGTTCGACGGCCTCGCGGTCCAGGTTCAGCAGCGCCGCTACCCGGTCCACGGCCAGCGTGCAGTTGAGCGTGCAGGCCAGCGGCAGCCAGTCGCCGCGCGCGTCGGCGAACCCCGCCACCGTGCCGGTCGGATCGGCCGGCCTGCGCTGCGTCACCGCGTACACGGTGCCCGAGGTGCCGAGGCTCATCACCGGCGTGCCGGGACGCACCCCCAGGCCCAGCGCGGCGGCGGCGTTGTCACCGGTGCCGCACGCCACCAGGGTCCCCTTGGAGAACGGCAGGTCGTGGCCGTCGCGCACGGTCCCGGCGACCTCACCGGGACGCACCACGCGGGGCAGCAGCGCCGGGTCGAGCCCCACGTGCGCGAGGATCTCCTCGTCGTACGCCTCCGTCCCCGAAGCCCACCAGCCGGTGCCGGAGGCGTCGCCGCGGTCGGTCGTGCCCTGTCCGGTGAGCCGCTCGGTGAGGTAGTCGTGGGGGAGCCGGACCGCCTTGGTGGCGCGCACCGCGTCCGGCTCGTGCTCCGCCAGCCAGGCCCACTTGGTGACCGTGAAGGAGGCGGCCGGCACGCTTCCGGTGCGCTCGGCCCAGAACTTCGCGCCGCCCAGCTCCTCGATCAGCCGGCGGCCCTGCGGCGCGGAACGCACGTCGTTCCACAGCAGCGCCGGGCGGACCGGCTCTCCGTGCCCGTCCAGGGTGACCAGGCCGTGCTGCTGCCCGCCGATCGACACCGCTGCGGCCTCGTGCGCCGCCTCGCCGCACTGGCGCAGCGCCTCGGACAGGGCGTCCCACCACTGGCGCGGATCGCTCTCCCGGCCCGCGCCGGAGGTCACCGTGTGCGGTGCCTGGCCGCTCGCGACGACCCGGCCGGTGGCCACGTCGACGACCAGCGCCTTGGTGGACTGGGTGGATGTGTCCACGCCGACGACGAGCGGACCCTCGGCTGCTGACATCGGTCTCTCCCTCTTCCGCGCCCTGGCGGGGTGTGTCTCTTCCCAGAAATGTTCCTGCATACTAATTTGTAAAGCGCCATGACGAAATAGTCTCAGCGAGCGAGGAGCCGCGGCATGAACTACCAGCCCACCCCCGAGGACAAGTTCACCTTCGGACTGTGGACCGTCGGCTGGCAGGGACGGGACCCCTTCGGTGACGCCACGCGGCGTGCCCTCGACCCGGTCGAGTCGGTGCGGCGCCTGGCCGAGCTGGGCGCCCACGGCGTCACGTTCCACGACGACGACCTCATCCCCTTCGGCTCGAGCGACAGCGAGCGCGAGGAGCACGTCAAGCGGTTCCGGCAGGCGCTGGACGACACCGGCATGAAGGTGCCGATGGCCACCACCAACCTGTTCACCCACCCGGTGTTCAAGGACGGCGGCTTCACCGCCAACGACCGCGACGTGCGCCGCTACGCGCTCCGCAAGACCATCCGCAACATCGACCTCGCGGCCGAGCTCGGCGCCGAGACCTACGTGGCCTGGGGCGGCCGTGAGGGCGCCGAGTCCGGTGGCGCCAAGGACGTGCGGGACGCCCTCGACCGCATGAAGGAGGCCTTCGACCTGCTCGGCGAGTACGTCACCTCCCAGGGCTACGACATCCGCTTCGCCATCGAGCCCAAGCCGAACGAGCCGCGCGGCGACATCCTGCTCCCCACCATCGGCCACGCCCTGGCGTTCATCGAGCGTCTGGAGCGCCCGGAGCTGTACGGCGTCAACCCGGAGGTCGGCCATGAGCAGATGGCCGGGCTGAACTTCCCGCACGGCATCGCGCAGGCGCTGTGGGCGGGCAAGCTCTTCCACATCGACCTCAACGGCCAGTCCGGCATCAAGTACGACCAGGACCTCCGCTTCGGCGCGGGCGACCTGCGCGCCGCGTTCTGGCTGGTCGACCTGCTGGAGTCGGCCGGGTACGAGGGCCCGCGGCACTTCGACTTCAAGCCGCCGCGGACCGAGGACTTCGACGGCGTGTGGGCCTCGGCGGCCGGCTGCATGCGCAACTACCTGATCCTCAAGGAGCGCGCGGCGGCCTTCCGCGCGGACCCGGAGGTGCAGGAGGCGCTGCGCGCGGCCCGTCTGGACCAGCTGGCCCAGCCCACGGCGGCAGACGGCCTCCAGGCCCTGCTCGACGACCGGTCCGCCTTCGAGGACTTCGACGTCGACGAGGCCGCCGCGCGGGGCATGGCCTTCGAGCGCCTCGACCAGCTGGCGATGGACCACCTGCTGGGCGCCCGGGGCTGAACCCCGACCGCGAGGGCGTGCCCGCCCCACCCCTGCCACGGGACGGGCACGCCCTCGCGCACGCATCCGGGACGACCGCGCCCCGCGCGATGGTGGGACGACCGCGCCCCCGCGTGTGGTTCGCTCCCGGTTGTGGCCGACGCGACGACCGCGCGGAATCACGCGCGCGGTGGCACGTATCCGGGCCGGCCTCCCGGCGGCGACGTCCCGCGCGGGATGGCGCGGCCCGAGCCGGCCCGGTACGCATCCCGCAGGCGCGCCCTCGCGCGGTACGACCGTGTGGCGCACGCGAGTGCTACGGGTCGGGCCCGCCGCGAGGACGGTGCTGTTCCGGGCGCGCGTTCCGCCTGGGGTACGCCGTCAGCATGGCGCCCGTGCCCTGAGTCCGTATCAACTTCCGCGCGGTGTCCTCGCGCGGACCCCGTATTCGCGGCGACCATGGTGTGTATGGCCATGCCACCCGTACCGCCCCGGCCGCCGGACGGCGGCAGTTTCGGACCACCCGCGAACGACGGCGCGCCGCCGCCCCGCCCTCCCGGCGGGCGCAGGCTCGTGCTCCTTCTGCTCGCCGTCGTCGTCGCCATCGCGGCCGTCTCCCTCGTCGTACTGATGGCCACGGGTGACGACGACTCGCCGGACAAGGAGCCCACCGAGAGCAGCACGGGCACCGGCGGCTCACCCGCTCCGTCGCTGGGCATCCCCTCCGAGCTGCCCAGCGGTCTCCCGAGCCGCCTCCCCTCCGGTTTCCCCACGGAGCTGCCGTCCGAGCTCCCGAGCGAGCTGCCGAGCGGCCTGGAGTCGCTCCTGCCGTCCCTGGGCGACGTGGAACTGCCCTGACGACACCGCACGAGACACGGTCACTCCCCGGAGAGGCCCTCGGCCGAGGCCGTCACCGGACCCCTGCGGGAACTCCTGCCGGGGCCCGGCGACCGTGTTCCTCGCGGTATGGCTACTGGGGCCGGTCGTGGCTTTGGTGTGGTGACGGTTTCGCCGGCGGCTGACTTTCAGGTGCGCGCTCCGCCGTGGCCAGGGCCGTCGCCGGGTCCGGGGAGGAATCCCCTGCCGGGATCCACCGGCCGCGTTCCTTGCGGTACGGCCACCAGCGGCCCTCGCGGCCCAGGCGCAGCTGGACGGGTGCGCCGGCCACCGTCCACCGGTTGGCCCGGGCCCGGAGCACCGGCCGTTCGTCCTCGTCCCACGCCGAGTCGAGGGCGGCACGCGCGCGTGCCAGCCGTTCGCCGTCTACGGTCCACTCCTCGTCGAGCACGGCCAGAGCCGCCGTACCGCCGTGCTGCCAGGCCCGTACCGCCACGGCCAGCCCTTCCCGGCCGCGCCCCGATCCCTCGGCGAGCCGCTCCGTCACCGTGCGGTCCGGCTCCCCGGCGGCCAGCCGCACCGCGTCCCGCGCGACGGCCGGTTCCGGTTCCACGGGCTGCCGTTCGTGCCCGTCCTGGAGCGCCCGGGCCAGCAGCCGGTGGGCCTGTACGGCGGTCCGGGCGGCCAGGAACTCCAGCGCGGGCGGATCGATCCCGGCCACGGGCTCCGCCTCCGCGTCCAGCGACGGCGGGACCCCCGGCTCCGCGGGGAGCGCGGGGGCGGCCGGCAGCGACGGCAGGATGCCACCGGCCGCGTACGCCTCGGCCGCGTCCACGCCTTCCGGCCCCTGGGCGGGCCGCCCGGCGGACGCGTCGCCCCGGGCCTGGAGCGCGTCCAGCAGGGCGCGTTCACCCCGCCCCCGCATCAGCAGCAGGACGAACGGGTCCTGGTCCAGGAGCCGGGCCACCTGATAGCACAGCGCCGCCGTGTGACCGCAGTGGTCCCAGGCGCCGCAGTCGCACTCCGGCTCCAGATCGCCCAGACCCGGCAGCAGTTCGACACCGGCCAGCTCCGCGTCCTCGACCAGGTGCGTCGGCATCTCGCGGTCGAGCAGCGCCGCCACATGCCCGGCCCGCTCCACGGTCATGGCCAGGAACCGGTCCCACTGCTCCCCGGACAGCTCCTGCAGCAGCACGTCCGCGCGGTGGGCCGTACGGTCCCGGTCCTGTACGACCGCCGTGACGCGCCCCGGCCGTACGGACACCGCGCCGACCGCGCCCGCGCGTGCCAGCCCGCGGCCCGCCTTGAGCTGCCCGGAGTCCAGCGCCGTACCCTCCAGCGCCGTGAGCCAGGCCAGGCCCCACCAGCTCTGCGCGAAACCGCGCCCCCGCGCGGGCGGCAGCGCGGCGAAGGTGCGCTCCGCGCCGGCCTCGTCACCGTCGTACCGGGTCATCGCGGTCCCCCTCGCAGTTCGACCAGCTCCGCCAGCTCGGCGTCGGTCAGTTCGGTGAGCGCCGCCTCACCGGAGCCGAGCACCGCGTCGGCCAGCTCACGCTTGCGCTCCAGCAGCCCGGCGATGCGGTCCTCGATGGTCCCCTCGGCGATGATGCGGTGCACCTGCACCGGCCGGGTCTGGCCGATGCGGTACGCGCGGTCCGTCGCCTGCGCCTCGACGGCGGGGTTCCACCAGCGGTCGTAGTGCACGACGTGCTCCGCGCGGGTGAGGTTCAGCCCGGTGCCCGCCGCCTTCAGCGACAGCAGGAAGACCGGGACCTCGCCGTCCTGGAAGCGGCGCACCATCGCCTCACGCTCGGCGACCGGCGTGCCGCCGTGCAGGAACTGCGTCGGCACACCCCGCGCGGCCAGATGCCGTTCCAGCAGCCGCGCCATCCGCACGTACTGCGTGAACACCAGGACGCCGGTCCGCTCGGTGAGGACCGTGTCGAGGAGTTCGTCCAGCAGCTCCAGCTTCCCGGACCTCCCGGCGACCACCGGCCGCTCCTCCTTGAGGAACTGCGCCGGATGGTTGCAGATCTGCTTCAGGCCGGTCAGCAGCTTCACGATCAGCCCGCGCCGCGCCATGCTGCCGGCGCCCGCGATCTCGGCCATCGCCTCGCGCACCACGGCCTCGTACAGCGCCGTCTGCTCCTGGGTGAGCGACACCGCGTGATCGGTCTCCGTCTTGGGCGGCAGCTCGGGCGCGATCCCGGGGTCCGACTTGCGGCGGCGCAGCAGGAACGGCCGTACCAGACGGGCCAGCCGTTCCGCCGCGGCCGGGTCCTGGCCGCCCTCGACGGCGTCCGCGTACCGCCGTCGGAAGGTGCCGAGCCGGCCCAGCAGGCCGGGAGTCGTCCAGTCGAGGATCGCCCACAGTTCCGACAGGTTGTTCTCCACCGGTGTGCCGGTGAGCGCCACGCGCGCGCGTGCGCCGATGGAACGCAGCTGACGGGCCGTCGAGGAGTACGGGTTCTTCACGTGCTGGGCCTCGTCGGTGACGGCCATGCCCCAGGGGACCCCGGCGAGCCGGGAGGCGTCCAGCCGCATGGTGCCGTACGTGGTGAGCACGAACTCGCCGTCGGCCAGGTCGTCCAGCGTCCGCCGCGCGCCGTGGAAGCGGCGCACCGGGGTGCCGGGCGCGAACCGCTCGATCTCCCGCTGCCAGTTGCCCATCAGGGAGGTCGGGCAGACCACGAGAGTGGGGCCCGCGGACTCCGGATCGGTCTGGCGGTGCAGATGCAGGGCGATCAGGGTGATGGTCTTGCCGAGCCCCATGTCGTCGGCGAGACAGCAGCCCAGGCCCAGGGAGGTCGTCCGGGCCAGCCAGTCCAGGCCGCGCCGCTGGTAGTCCCGCAGCGTGGCGGCGAGCGCGGCGGGCTGCTCGACGGGCTCCTGCGTCCCGGGCTCCGCGAGGCGGTCCCGCAGGGCCGCCAGCCACCCGGTGGGCCGGACCTCGATCCGGCCGCCGTCGACCTCCACGGAGCCCGTCAGGGCCGCGCCGAGCGCGTCGACCGGCGTGATCTTGCGGTCCTGGCGCGCACGGGCGCGGGCCAGTTCCCGCGGGTCGATCAGGACCCACTGGTCGCGCAGCCGTACGAGGGGGCGGTTCGCCTCGGCCAGCCGGTCCAGTTCCTCGCGCGTGAGCCGCCGGTCGCCCAGGGCGAACCACCAGTCGAAGGCGAGCAGCGCGTCGGCGGACAGGAACGACGGCCCGTCCGCGACCCCGGCCCTTCCGGGCCCCGGCTCGTCGTCGGCGGGACCGACCTCCGCGCGGGTGGTGAGTTCGCGGACCAGTTCCCTGGGCCAGTGCACGTCGACGCCCGCACCGGCGAGCACCCGGCCGCCGTCGCCGAGGAGTTCGGCGATCTCCTCCTCCGCGAGGTCCACCGCGTCCGGCACGGTCGCCGACAACAGGGGGGTGAGCGGCGCCCAGGCCCGCGCCGCGCGGCGGAGCGCGAGCAGGGCGTCCATCCGCGCGCGGGAGTCGAAGGCCGCGTCGAAGGCCCCGGCCCACACCTCACCGGCGTCCGCGACGAGCGCGGGGTCGCTCACGCCGTGCATCTGGAGGACGGCCCGGAACGACACGTCCGCGGTGTCGGCCGCGTCGGTGAGCCCGCGCGCCTCGATCCGCAGGGACAGCCGTACGCCGGCGTCGTGGCCGGCGGCGATGTCGGCGGCCCAGGTCCGCAGTGCGGGCAGCCGTTGCGGCTCAGGTACCGCGAAGGCGGCGGTGCCGGTCGCGAGGTGGGCGGCGGGGGAGCGGGGGAGGGTGTCGGCGACCGCGTCGAGGAAGGCGCGCAGCAGCCGTTCGGGGTCGGGCAGCCGCGGCGGCCCGGTGCCGTCCAGCGGCGTCGCGTGCGCCTCCGGCGGCATCGCGGCGGCGAGCCGGCGGATCGCCTCGACGTCCTCCGCGTCCAGCGGGCCGACGCGCCAGGCGTCGTGGTCGGCGGGGGAGAGGCCGGGCAGCAGCAGCCCGCGCGCCACCAGGTGCAGGGCGTGCACGGTGGCGGCGCCCCAGAACCGGGTGGCCCGGTGTCCCGCACCACCGGCCCGCGCACGCGTGAGGAACGGGAGCGCGTCACGCACCGGCAGTACGGTGGCGGGCACACGCACCGCCTCGGTCCCGTCGTCGCCGGGCATCACGACGGTCAGGTCCTCGGCCGACGCCGCGTCCGTGTCCACGGCCGGGGGAGGCGAGCCGTCGGGTCGCCAGAACGCGACCCGGCCGGTGCGGGCGGGGTCACCCGGTACGAATACGGCCGGACAGCCGGCCAGGTCGGAGTGCGCGGAGTGTGCGGAGGAGGGCGCCGGGGGGGTCGTCTGCGCGGCGATGACAGGATTCCTCAAATTTGACTAGTGAAGCCGGAGTCGCCGAGGGTACAGCATGGGTGGCGCAGACCGGGTATGCCTGCGCTGTGAGACGGGTCACCGTGGAGGCCTGTCGTGGGCCTCCCGCCCGGGAGGCCCACGACAGGCTCTCGAAAACCTTAGGGGTCGCTCCTCAGGGACGTCTCAGGGTCGGGGTCCGGAACTGCCGCGGGCGCGGGCCCGTTTTCACGGCAGAGAGCGGCAATGGCCGCGAAGGAGGCGACACTCATGTCGAAGAACGCCAAGATCGCCGCGGGGGGTGTGGCGACCGGACTGATCCTGCTCATCTGGCTGCCCTGGTGGGCCGCGCTCCTGATAGTCCTGGGAGTCCCGGCCGCCGCGTACCTCGCCCTGGACCCCGCACAGCGGCGCAGGCTGCGCCGCGTCTCGCGCAAGGAGCTGGGCCGCTGAGGCGCTACGGCGTCACCGCCTCACCGGAGCCCAGCGCGCAGGAGTCGACCACGTCGCCGTCCGCGGGCCTGCCGATCGTGCGGTCGGCGGGCGGCGCGACTCCGCGCTCCACCCATGCCACCAGGGCGTCGAACGCCGAGCGGTAGCAGGGCAGGATCGGTCGCAGCCGGTCCGGACGAGTGTCGTACAGCCCGTCGACATGCGTCCCGCCCAGCACCGTGTAGTAGCGGTGCATCCGCCCGCGTCCGCTCGCCTCGACCATGTCGTCGTACACATCGGAGTCGACGGACTTGGGCAGCAACGCGTCCAGATCGCCGTGCAGGGTGATCATCGGCCGCCCGATCCGCCCGGTGAGCGCCACACGTTCCACGGCACGGTGCACGGACGCGGGACGCGAGGCGTAGTCGTAGGCGGCGTCGGACGGGCACGGCGCGAGGATCCGCTCCGTCGTCGACCCGGCGGAGGGGCCGGGACAGCCCGGGTCGTAGTCCGGGTCGAACTCGGCGCGGTAGATCTTCTGCGTGAGTCCCCAGTAGGCCTTCTCGTGGTACGGCCACAGGAATTCGGACCCGCGTGCGAAGCCCGCGGCGTACATGTCCTCGTCGGTCGCCCTGCCGTACGTCCGGGCCACCGCCACCGGAAGGGAGAGCAGCGGGTGAGGTCCCTCGGCGGCCCACAGAGTGCCCTCCCAGTCCACCCCGCCGTCGTACAGCTCCGGGTGGTTCTCCAGCTGCCAGCGGGTGAGGTAGCCGCCGTTGGAGACGCCGGTCATGTACGTGCGGTGCGGGGCGTGCCCGTAGCGCTGGGCCACCGCGCGCCGGGCGGCGCGGGTGAGCTGTGCGGTGCGCGCGTTCCACTCGGCGACCGCGTCACCGGGCCGCCTGCCGTCACGGTGGAAGTCGACGCCGCTGTTGCCCTTGTCGGTCGCCGCGTAGGCGTAGCCCCGCGCCAGTACCTGGTCGGAGATCGCCTTGTCGGTCGCGTACTGCTTGCGGTTGCCGGGCGCCCCGGTGACGACCAGCCCGCCGTTCCAGCGGTCGGGCAGCCGGATCACGAACTGGGCGTCGTGCCGCCAGCCGTGGGTGTTGTTGAAGTGGGACGAGTCCGGGAAGTAGCCGTCGATCTGCACTCCGGGCACGCCGGACGGCGACCGGGTGGCCGCGGCGGTCAGCCCCGCCTGGTCGGCCATGTCGGTGTACGGCGTACCGGCCAGCCCCGCCGTGGTCAGATCGGCGAGACAGGCACTGCGCTGATGGGCGGCGCCCGGCACACGCACCCGTTCCTGGCGCGCGCAGTGACCGTCCCCGGCCGCGCCGGCCGGAGTCGGGGCGGTGAGGGCGGCCGCGGCGAGGACGGCGACGAGCAAGGGAACGCCACGGGAGGGGCGCATGACGGCCTCCGGAAGGACGAGCAGCGGAAGGGGGACATGGGGTCGATCGCGGAACTGCCCCATGGTGAGGGCCCGCCCTCGCCGTCATCGATGGGTCGGCGCCCTATGGAACGGCGTCCACACGTGGGGTTTCAACACACGCTGACGTCCGTCACCCCTGGCCCTTTCCGAAACCGCGTGTGCTCAGAGCGGCCGTACGGCCATCCGGTCGAGCGCTTCGAGCAGGCCCGGCAGCTCCGGGCCCCGGCCCACCGGCAGGACCTCGCCGGGTTCGTCGTCGAGCAGGACGAACGCGATGTCGTCGGTCCGGGCCACCAGCGACCAGCCGGGGCCGTCGGCACGCAGGGTGCGCGCGCCTCCCGGGGCGAAGGACGAGCGGACCCGGCCGAGCGGCGGCGGCGAGTCGACGTACGCGCGTGCCTCCGCCAGCACCCGCCGGATCCCTCCGTGCCCCGGCCGCCCGTCCGGCCGGCCGCCCGCTTCTGCCGTCCGGCCCTCCTCCGCGGCCCCCTCGGCGTCGTCGGCCGCCCGGGCCGAACCGCCCGGCGCCGTGAATGCCGCGTCGTCGACCTGCTCCCGCCAGACCGCCCACTGCAGCGCGATCTCGTCGGCACCCAGCCGGCGCTGGGCCGGCCCCCAGGCCCCGGCGTCCGGCGGGGCCAGCGGGGGCCCGTCCGCGGCGTCCGGGCCGGGATCGTGCGGCGCGGGCACGTTCGGCGCCGCGACGGCCACCGCGAGGGGCCAGCCGGGCAGCGCGGCGACGACCGTGCGCTCGTCCGGCGACAGGTCGTGCTCCATCCCGCAGTCCCAGGACGCGATCGCGACGGCGACCAGCGAGACGTCGTCGACGACGACGGTCCACCGGGCGCCCTCGCCGTCCTGGCCGAGCACCAGCCCGTACCCGTCGGCGAGGGGCGGAAGGCCGAGCGCCGCGCACGCCTCCGGGTAGTCGTCGCCCAGCACGCTCGGGAACGTCGCCGGCGTCAGCAGCGCCGCGGTGAGCACATAGAGCGCGTCGTCCGCGGCGGCGACGGCTTCCTCGTCCGTCCCGGCCATCCCAGCCTCCCCATCGCTTCGTCCACCGGCGCGCACCCTATGCCGACCCCGAGCCGCTTGTCACGACCCCCGCAGCCATACCCGGAGCTGCAGGTTTCCGGCCGGACGGGGCGAATCGACCACGCGCCGGCGGACGGTTCAGGCGGCCGGAAGACCCAGCAGCGCCCACGCGACCGTCCCCGGAGACTCGTCCCGCTCCCGCGCGAGCGTGATCACCGCCCGGCACGCCGGCTCGTTCACCCCGAACGACAGCGCCTCCGGCGACACCCAGTCGGCCGCCTCGTCGATCCGGTCCTGATCGTCCTCCGCACAGGCCGAGACGTACGCCGCGGCGGCCTCGAACAGAAGGTGCGGACGCTCCTCCCGACCGGCCCGGCCCTCCGCGCGTCACCCGCCGATCACTCTGCTCCCGATCCCCCGAACCCTTCCCCACATGCGGTCCGTCTTCCCCCGGCACGGTTGTCCTCGCCGACCGTTCATCTCCTCCTGCTCAACGTGGAGTCGCGGCTTCGGCGGGAGAAGGGGGCGGCACGGTGCGGCACTCCGGGACCTGCGCCGTTCCGCGGACCGGCCGGCTGCTCGCCCGGACGGCAGAGCTCACGGAGCGGTCCGGCAGGCGCGGCCACCGGTCGGCGGACCCGGGAGCCACCCCGTACCGGGACTTCGGAGCGGCCCGGTGCGGAACCCGGACCGGGCGCCCGGCGCGTGGCCGGATGCTCAGTCCGCGCGTACGGCCAGCGTCAGGAAGCGCGTGTCCTCGTCGACGTACGACGTCATGCGCCACCCCGAACGGGACAGCAGCGCACGGAGATTCGGCTCCGCGCGGAGGTCGTCCGGGGTGAGCGTGCGGTCCTGCCGGGCGGCGAGCGCCGCCCGGCCGACCGGATGGAACAGCGAGAGCACGCCACCCGGCCGCACCACCCGCGCGATCTCCCGGAGATTGCCGGCCGGGTCGGGCAGGTGGGCGATCAGACCCGCCGCGAACACGGCGTCCAGCGCGGACGGGCGCAGCGGCAGCGCGGCGACGTCGGTCAGCAGCAGCGTTCCGTCACGGTCCCGTCCGGCCCGTGCCGCCTCCCGCAGCATGGCCGGCGTCAGATCCGCGCCGAGGACCACGCCCGAGGGCCCCACGGCCGCACGCAGCGGCGGCAGGGCACGCCCGGTGCCGCAGCCCGCGTCGAGCACCCGGTCACCCTCGCGCAGCCCGAGCGCGGCGACCGCGGCGGCGTAGACCGGACCGTCGTCGGGGAAGCGGCGGTCCCAGCCGGCGGCACGCGCGGTGAAGAACTCCTGGACGTGTGTGTGGTCGTCGCTCATGCTCCGCATGATCCCTCACCGGAACGGGTGACACCCTTGCTCGACTCGGTGGGATGACCGTGGGATCAGGGCTCGCGCCACTGTTCCTCGGTCATCTTCCGCCCTTGGCTCCCGTCCTCCTTGCCCGGCGCCCGGTCGTGGGGAAGGCTGGCGCGAGGGCCCTCCCGCCAGGAGGGAACGGCACACGGGGCAGACCACGGGGAAGAACCAGGGGGAGACACACGACATGGCGCAGAACCAGGGACTCGACTGGCTGCTGGACGACCTGACCCAACGCGTCGAACACGTACGGCACGCACTGGTCCTGTCCAACGACGGGCTGGTGACGGGCGCGAGCACGGGGCTGCGGCGCGAGGACGCGGAGCACCTAGCCGCCGTCTCGTCCGGACTGCACAGCCTCGCCAAGGGTTCGGGACGACACTTCGGCGCGGGCGGGGTACGCCAGACGATGATCGAGTTCGACGACGCGGTGCTCTTCGTCACCGCGGCGGGCACCGGCAGCTGTCTGTGCGTATTCAGCGGGGCGGAGGCCGACATCGGCCAGATCGCGTACGAGATGACCCTGCTGGTCAACCGGGTCGGCGAGCATCTGGACGTGGACGCCCGCCGACGGAAACCCGACACAGAGCTCTGACCTGCGTATTCGTCCTCCGCTGCGGAGTTATCCACAGGCTCGCCACGGAGAGTGACAAAGCGGCTACGGTTTTTCCCGGCGGCGCACCCGGCGCCGGCCGCCCACACTCCACGGGGGAAGACGAACATGCCCGGACAGCGCACCGTCACGTACAACACCACCGCCATCGCCGCGCGGCCCGCGACGGCACGGGAGGTCCGGGTCGGCCCGGGCCGCGCGGCCCGCGAACTCGGTCTCAAAAGCACCGAGTTCGATCTCGCCGTGCAGCTCGGGCGGATCCGGACGATCCCCGACGCCGGCGGAGGGGGCCGGTGGGTCGACCGGGCCGAGATCGAGCGGCTCCGCGCCGGACCGGGGTTTCCGGAGGCCCTGCGCCGGAACGTGCAAGCCGTGGGCACCACGGAGGGCGCCGCCCTCATCGACGTGACGAAGACCCGTTTCACCCGCCTCGCGAGGCTGGGACTGCTGGTGCCCGTGAAGTTCTACCTGAACCGCTACCGCGCCGTGGTCTGGCTCTACCTGGCCGAGGAGCTACGGCTGTTCGCGGCCGACGACAGGAACACACCCCTGCTGACGGGGCGCACGCCCGAGAACCTCAGGAGCCAGCTCGACACCGGCATCGACCTGCGCCCGCGCAACTGGCGCACCCGGCAGCTGGGCTTCATGCTCCGCCGGGCCGACGACCCCTGGGCGCGCGCCGGGGCCGTGGCGTCGCTGCTCGGCCCGCTGCACGTGTCGGAGGCCGTTCCGGACCCCTACGACCGCTCCCACCTCAACGGGTTCCGCCGGCCGCCACCGTCCCACGGCGCGCCCGGCTCACCGGCCGCGGACCTGGCGGAAGAGCTCATGACCGCTCAGGACCCGGACGAGGTCGCCTGGCTGCAGGCCGATCTGGCCCGGCTGACGGAGGAGGCGCGGGCACACCGGCCGGCACCCCGTCCCGCTCCCCGCCGACCGGAACCGGCCCAGCGCGCGCCGGAAGCCGTCGAGCCGGTACACGGGACGTCCCGCGGCCTGCTGGGCCGGTGGTGGCGCGGAAACCGGTGACCTACAGGGCCCGGAACAACCCCTCCTGGACGACGGACACCAGCATCCGGCCCTCCAGGTCGTAGATCCGGCCGCGGGCCAGACCCCGCCCGCCCGTGGCGATCGGCGACTCCTGGTCGTACAGGAACCACTCGTCGGCGCGGAACGGACGGTGGAACCACATCGCGTGGTCCAGCGACGCCATGTCGAAGCCGCGCGGCCCCCACAGCGGCTCCACCGGGATCCGCACGGCGTCCAGGAGGGTCATGTCGCTGGCGTACGTCAGGGCGCAGGTGTGCACCAGCGGATCGTCGCCGAGCGGGCCGACCGCGCGCATCCACACCGCGCTGCGCGGTTCGGCGCCCTTGACGTCGTCGGCATCCCAGCGCAGCCGGTCCACATAGCGGATGTCGAAGGGCTGGCGGCGTGCCATCCGCTCCAACTGCTCCGGCAGCGCGCCCAGATGCTCACGGATCTCGTCCGACACCGTCGGCAGCGACTCGGGGTCCGGGACCTCGCGGGCCGGCGGCAGCTGGTGCTCGAAACTCCCCTGTTCAGGCTTGTGGAAGGAGGCGGTCAGATTGAAGATCGTGCGTCCCTGCTGCACCGCGGTGACCCGGCGGGTCGTGAACGACCGGCCGTCCCGCACCCGTTCGACCTGGTACACGATCGGCACCCCGGGTCTGCCCGGACGGAGGAAGTACGCGTGCAGGGAGTGCACGGGACGGTCGCCCTCCGTGGTGCGGCCGGCGGCGACCAGGGCCTGGCCGGCCACCTGGCCGCCGAAGACCCGCTGGAGGGACTCCTGCGGGCTGCGGCCACGGAATATGTTGACCTCGATCTGCTCCAGGTCGAGCAGGGCGACGAGGCTCTCGGCCGGATTCGTCATGGGTGGGTTTCTCCTGTGCTCACAACTGGCCGACATCGGTGACCCGGACGACCGCGCGGCCCTCCGCGTCGGAGGCGGTGAGGTCGACCTCGGCACTGATGCCCCAGTCGTGGTCGCCGCCGGGGTCGTCGAAGATCTGCCGGACCCGCCACAGCCCGTTCTCCGGCTGCTCCTCGATCAGCAGCAGCTTCGGCCCACGGGCGTCGGGACCGGTGCCGAGCTCCTCGTACTCGTCCCAGTACTTGTCCATCGCCTCGCCCCAGGCATCCGCGTCCCAGCCGCCCTCGGCGTCCAGCCCGCCCAGCTCGTCCACCTGGTCGAGGGCGGCGAGCTCGACCCGGCGGAACATGGCGTTGCGGACCAGGACGCGGAAGGCACGCGCGTTGGCGGTGACCGGCTTGACCTGGTCGGCCCTCTCCTGAGCCTCCTCGGCGGTCATCTCCTCCGGGTTGGCCAGCTGCTCCCACTCGTCCAGCAGGCTGGAGTCGACCTGGCGCACCGTCTCGCCCAGCCAGGCGATCAGGTCCTCCAGGTCCTCCGACTTCAGGTCGTCCGGGACGGTGTGCTCCAGCGCCTTGTAGGCGCTCGCGAGGTAGCGCAGCACGATGCCCTCGGTGCGGGCCAGCTCGTAGTGGGACACCAGCTCGGTGAACGACAGCGCCCGCTCGTACATGTCCCGGATCACGGACTTCGGCGACAGCGGATGGTCACCGACCCAGGGGTGGCTCTTGCGGTAGGTGTTGTACGCGTGGAAGAGCAGCTCCTCCAGCGGCTTCGGGTAGGTGATGTCCTGGAGCCGCTCCATGCGCTCCTCGTACTCCACCCCGTCGGCCTTCATCGCGGCGACCGCCTCGCCGCGCGCCTTGTTCTGCTGGGCGGCGAGGATCTGACGAGGATCGTCCAGCGTGGACTCCACGACGGACACCATGTCCAGCGCGTACGACGGCGACTCGGGGTCCAGCAGTTCGAACGCGGCCAGTGCGAACGTGGACAGCGGCTGGTTCAGCGCGAAGTCCTGCTGCAGGTCCACGGTGAGGCGGACGATCCGGCCCTCGGCGTCCGGCCGGTCGAGCTTCTCGACGATGCCGCCGTCCAGCAGCGAACGGTAGATGGCGATCGCCCGCCGGATGTGCCGCAGCTGCTGCTTGCGCGGCTCGTGGTTGTCCTCCAGCAGCCGTCGCATCGCCTCGAAGGCGTTGCCGGGCCGGGCGATCACCGACAGCAGCATGGTGTGCGTGACCCGGAAGCGGGAGGTCAGCGGCTCCGGCTCGGAACCGATCAGCTTCTCGAAGGTCTGCTCGCTCCACGCGACGAAGCCCTCGGGTGCCTTCTTGCGCACGACCTTGCGGCGCTTCTTCGGATCGTCGCCCGCCTTGGCCAGGGCCTTCTCGTTCTCGACGACGTGCTCGGGGGCCTGTGCCACCACGAAGCCCTCGGTGTCGAAGCCGGCGCGTCCGGCGCGGCCCGCGATCTGGTGGAACTCACGGGCCCGCAGTGTGCGCACGCGGTTGCCGTCGTACTTGGTCAGGGCCGTGAACAGCACCGTGCGGATGGGGACGTTGACGCCCACCCCGAGCGTGTCGGTGCCGCAGATGACCTTCAGCAGACCCGCCTGCGCGAGCTTCTCCACCAGCCGCCGGTACTTGGGCAGCATGCCGGCGTGATGCACGCCGATGCCGTGCCGGACGTAGCGGGACAGATTACGGCCGAACTTGGTGGTGAAACGGAAGTTGCCGATCAGCTCGGCGATCTTGTCCTTCTCCTCGCGCGTGCACATGTTGATGCTCATCAGCGCCTGCGCCCGCTCCACCGCCTGCGCCTGCGTGAAGTGCACGATGTAGACCGGCGCCTGCCGGGCCTCGAGCAGATCGGTGAGCGTCTCGGTGAGCGGCGTGTACCGGTACTCGTAGGACAGCGGCACGGGACGCGTCGCCGAGCGGACCACGGCGGTGGGGCGGCCGGTGCGGCGGGTGAGGTCCTTCTCGAAGAAGGAGACGTCGCCGAGCGTCGCCGACATCAGCACGAACTGGGCCTGCGGCAGCTCGAGGAGCGGGATCTGCCAGGCCCAGCCGCGGTCCCCTTCCGCGTAGAAGTGGAACTCGTCCATCACGACCTGGCCCACGTCGGCGTCCTTGCCGTCGCGCAGCGCGATCGACGCCAGCACCTCGGCGGTGCAGCAGATGACCGGGGCGTCGGCGTTGACGGACGCGTCGCCGGTGAGCATGCCGACGTTCTCGGTGCCGAAGATCTTGCACAGCTCGAAGAACTTCTCCGACACCAGCGCCTTGATGGGCGCCGTGTAGAAGGTGACCTCGTCGCGCGCCAGGGCGGCGAAGTGGGCGGCCGCGGCGATCATGCTCTTGCCGGAGCCCGTGGGCGTCGACACGATCACGTTCGCCCCGGACACCACCTCGATCAGCGCCTCCTCCTGATGGGGGTAGAGCGTGAGACCGCGCTCCTGGGCCCACGACTCGAAGGCTTCGTAGAGGGCGTCGGGGTCGGCGGTCGGCGGCAGCTGATCGATGAGGGTCACGCCCCCATCTTGCCTGCCCGCCCGGCCGATGGGGGAATCGGCTGCGGGCACGAAGATCGCGGACGCTACGCTGTGTCGCCGGCGGGGCGTCAACGCGCCGGGTCGACCGGCCGACGGCGAACGAGGAATGGGGCGGGCAACGGCGATGATGGGACCAGCACACTCACTGTCGGGCGCCGCGGCCTGGCTCGGGGTCGGCGCGGCGACGGCCGCGGCCGGACACCCCATGCCCTGGCCGGTCCTCCTGGCCGGCGCCCTGATCTGCGCCGGTGCCGCGCTCGCCCCCGACCTGGACCACAAGGCGGCCACCATCTCACGGGCCTTCGGCCCCGTGTCCCGCTGGCTGTGCGAGATCGTCGACAAGCTGTCCTACGCCGTCTACAAGGCCACCAAGAAGCAGGGCGACCCGCGCCGCTCCGGCGGGCACCGCACGCTCACCCACACCTGGCTGTGGGCGGTCCTGATCGGTGCCGGCACCGCGGCCCTGGCGATCACGGGCGGCCGCTGGGCGGTGCTGGCCATCCTCTTCGTGCACATGGTGCTGGCCATCGAGGGCCTGCTGTGGCGGGCGACGCGCGGCTCCAGCAGCGACGTCCTGGTGTGGCTGCTGGCCGCGGCCTGCGCCTGGATCATCGCGGGCGTCCTGGACCAGCCGGGACACGGCTCCGACTGGCTGTTCACCGAGCCGGGCCAGGAGTACCTGTGGCTGGGGCTGCCGGTCGTTCTGGGCGCGCTGGTGCACGACATCGGGGACGCGCTGACCGTCTCCGGCTGCCCGGTCCTGTGGCCGATACCGGTGGGCCGCAAGCGCTGGTACCCGATCGGCCCGCCGAAGGCGATGCGGTTCCGGGCGGGCAGCTGGGTGGAGCTGAAGGTGCTGATGCCCGTGTTCATGCTGCTGGGCGGAGTGGGCTGCGCGGCGGCACTCAACGTGATCTGAGGGACGCGCCCGTCCGGGACTCAGCCGGAACCCTCACCGCCGTACCGGCGCTCGAAGCGGGCGACGCGGCCCTCCGTGTCCACGGTCCGGGCCCTGCCCGTCTAGAACGGGTGGCTCTCCGAGGAGATCTCCACCTCCACCACCGGGTAGGTCTCGCCGTCGTCCCACTCGATGGTCCGGTCGCTGGTCGCGGTGGACCGGGTGAGGAAGGCGTATCCGGCGGCACGGTCACGGAAGACGACCGGGTGGTAGTCGGGGTGCTTGTCCTGCTGCATGGATGCTCCTCGGGGTCAGCCCGGCAGGTTGTCCTCGTCGACGACGTGCACCGCGGCCTCTTCGGCGGAGGCGGCCGCGCCGTCGATGCCGACGTCCATGGCGACCAGGGCCTCCTCCTCGTCCTCGTGCGCCCCTTCGTCGGGGGCCACGAGCCGGCCGGAACGTGCGGCTCCGACCTCGTCGTCCAGGAGTTCCCCGTCGGTGTCCTGGGAATCGCCCAGGCCGTCACCGTCAGGTCCGAGGGAGTCGGGCTGCTCCTCGGCGAGCCGCTCCTCCAGCGTCTCGCCCCGATGGCGTTCCCCAGCCGTCACGCCGGTGTGCTCCACCGCCCAGGGACGTTCCGGCGGGGACCAGCCCCGGTCGAGGGGATCGTCGACCCCGTCGTACTCAAGGGTGTCCTCCGCGTCGAGCAGCCCGGTGTCCTCCCTCTGCTCGGAACCGTCGGGCTGGTAGACGTCATCTCCCCATCCGTCGGCGCTGTTCACGGGTACCTCCAGGGGGTGAGGACCGGCCCCTTCTCACCGCGGACCGCGGCGGGTCGCCGCTGCACGGGGCACCGGCGCCGTCCGTGCCCGGTCCGCCGGGCCCCGGGCACCCCCGAGCCGGTGCCTGACTCCAGCCTTCCACCGGAGCTCCCCACCGCGCAACGGCACACCCCCGGCGGTCTGCGTGCCCGGGATCCTCACCCCGCCCCGCCCGGCACCCCCGCCGGTACCCCGGCCCACGGCCCGGAACCGTCCCCGGGCCGGAGGACCCGTACGGGTACGGCCGTCGGCGCGGGCCGCGTTCCCCGGTCCCACCGCTGCCGGGGGCGCCGGATGCCCCGAGCCGGCGGCCGGCCAGGGGTACGGCACGGTGCCGCCGGTCCGGGCGGCGGGATTCCGGGCCGGCCCGAGGCCACACCGAAAGGTCCGAGGCCACACCGAAAGGTCCGAGGGGACCTCGCCGACAGGCCCGCCCCCCGCCGGGACGGCACATGCTCAGCCGTGCCAGGAGCGCCACAGTGCCGCGTACGCCCCGTCCGCCGCGACCAGGTCGTCGTGGCTGCCCAGTTCGCTGATGCGGCCGTCCTCCACGACGGCGATGACGTCCGCGTCATGGGCGGTGTGCAGGCGGTGGGCGATGGCGACGACGGTCCTGCCGTCCAGGACACGGGCCAGGGAGCGTTCCAGGTGCCGTGCCGCGCGCGGGTCGAGCAGCGAGGTCGCCTCGTCCAGGACCAGCGTGTGCGGGTCGGCCAGCACCAGCCGGGCCAGCGCGATCTGCTGGGCCTGGGCCGGGGTGAGCGCGAACCCGCCGGAGCCGACCTCGGTGTCCAGACCCTCGTCCAGCGCACGGGCCCAGCCGTCCGCGTCGACCGCCCCGAGCGCCGCCCACAGTTCGGCGTCCTCCGCGTCGGTCCTGGCGAGCCGCAGATTGTCGCGCAGGGAGCCCACGAAGACGTGGTGCTCCTGGTTGACCAGGGCCACATGTTCCCGGACCCGTTCCGCGGTCATCCGCGACAGCTCGGCGTCGCCCAGGGTGACCCGCCCGTCCCGGGGCGCGTAGATCCCGGCGAGCAGCCGGCCCAGGGTGGACTTGCCCGCGCCCGAGGGACCGACCAGCGCCAGCCTGGTCCCGGGGGCGACCGCGAGGGATACCTCGCGCAGCACGTCGACGCCCTCCCGGTAGCCGAAGCGCACCCGGTCCGCGTGCACCCGGCGCCCGTCGGGGGCGAGCGCGGCGTCACCGGCGTCGGGCTCGATGTCCCGGACCCCGACCAGCCGGGCCAGCGACACCTGCGCCACCTGCAGCTCGTCGTACCAGCGCAGGATCAGTCCCACCGGGTCGACGAGCATCTGCGCGATCAGCGCGCCCGTGGTCAGCTGGCCGACACCGATCCAGCCCTGCAGGACGAACACCCCGCCGATCATCAGCACCGAGCCGAGCACGGTGACGTGGGTGATGTTGACCACGGGGAAGAGCACCGACCGCAGCCAGAGGGTGTAGCGCTCCCAGGCCGTCCACTCCTCGACCCGCTGGTCCGACAGCGCCACTCGGCGCGCGCCGAGGCGGTGCGCCTCCACGGTCCGCCCCGCGTCCACGGTCTCGGCGAGCGCGGCGGCCACGGCGGCGTACCCGGCGGCCTCCGAGCGGTAGGCGGCCGGCGCCCGCCGGAAGTACCAGCGGCAGCCGATCACCAGCAGCGGCACGGCGAGCAGCACGGCCGGCGCCAGCTCGGGTGCCGTGACGACCAGCCCGCCCAGCAGCAGCACCGCCCACACCACGCCGATGGCGAGCTGGGGCACGGCCTCGCGCATGGCGTTGCCGAGCCGGTCGATGTCGGTCGTGATCCGCGACAGCAGATCACCCGTGCCCGCCCGTTCCAGCACGCCCGGCGGCAGCCCGACCGACCGCACCAGGAAGTCCTCGCGCAGATCGGCCAGCATCCGCTCGCCGAGCATCGCCCCGCGCAGCCGTACCTGCCGGACGAACACCGCCTGAAGGGCCAGCGCGAGCACGAACAGCGTGACCGTGAGCCCCAGGTGCAGCTCCCGCTCCCGGTCCGATACCCGTTCCACCAGTCCGCCCAGCAGATACGGGCCCACCATCGAGGCGAGCACGGCGACCGTGTTCACGGTGATCAGCAGCACGAAGGCCCGGCGGTGCCTGCGCAGCAACTCGCTCACGTAGGTGCGGACGGTCGCGGGCGCACCCACCGGCAGCGTGCTGGCCGCGGTCGGGGCCGCCGGGTCGTAGGCCGGTGGCGCCACGCCGATCATGCTGTCTCCTCGATCTCTTCCAGTTCTTCCAGTCGGTGCAGGACCTCGTCCTCGCGCAGGACGCCGTCCTTGTCCAGGGCCTCCGCCGACGCGGTCTCGTCCTCGGTCCCGCGCGTCACCACGGCCCGGTACCGGGGCTCGGTGCGCACCAGTTCGCGGTGGTCGCCGACCGCCGCGACGGTGTCGCCGTGCAGGAACACCACCCGGTCGGCGCGGTCCAGCAGCAGCGGGGACGAGGTGAACACCACGGTGGTGCGCCGCGCCCGCAGTGCGCGCACGCCCTGGGCGATGCGGGCCTCGGTGTGCGAGTCGACGGCCGAGGTCGGCTCGTCCAGGACGAGCACCTCCGGGTCCGTGACCAGCGACCGGGCCAGCGCGAGCCGCTGGCGCTGCCCGCCGGACAGGGACCGCCCGCGCTCGGTGATCCGCGCGTCCATCGGGTCGTCGGCGTCCACCGAGCCCTGCACCAGCGCCGCCAGCACGTCCCCGCACTGCGCGGCGTCCAGCGCGTCGCGCGGGTCGACCGCGCCGGACGCGGGCACGTCGAGCAGTTCGCGCAGGGTGCCGGAGAGCAGCACCGGATCCTTGTCCTGCACGAGGACGGCCCGGCGGGCGGAGTCCAGTGGCAGTTCGTCGAGCGGCACCCCGCCGAGCAGCACCGGGGTGCCCCGCTCGGAGGCGTGCCCGCCGAGCCGTTCGGCCAGCCGTCCCGCCGCGTCCGGGTCCCCGCACACCACGGCGGTGAGCCGGCCCGTGGGGGCGAGCAGGCCGGTCTCCGGGTCGTACAGGTCCCCGGCCGGGTCCTCGGCGGCGCGCGACCCCGCGGTGTCCGTGGCCCGCTCCAGCGACAGCACGCGCGCGGCCCGCTTCGCCGAGGGACGCGAGAAGGAGTACGCCATCGCGATCTCCTCGAAGTGCCGCAGCGGATAGGTGAGCACCATGACCGAGCTGTAGACGGTGACCAGTTCGCCGACGGCGATCCGGCCCTCGCGGGCGAGATGGACGCCGTACCAGACCACCGTGATCAGCAGGATCCCCGGCAGCAGTACCTGGATCGCGGCGATCAGGGCCCACATCCTGGCGCTGCGCACGGCGGCGTGGCGGACCTCCTGGGAGGCGCGGCGGTAGCGGTCGAGGAACAGTTCCTCGCCGCCGATGCCACGCAGGACGCGCAGCCCGGCGACGGTGTCCGAGGCGAGCTCGGTGGCCCGGCCGGCCTTCTCGCGCTGGACGTCCGCCCGCCGGGTGGCGCGGGGCAGCAGCGGCAGCACCGCGATCGCCAGCACCGGCAGTCCCACGGCGACGACGACCCCCAGCGCCGGCTGGTAGACGACCAGGCCGACGCAGACCAGCACGATGGTGACCGCCGCCGCGGTGAACCGCGACAGGGCCTCCACGAACCACCCGATCTTCTCGACGTCACCGGTGGAGACCGCCACGACCTCCCCGGCGGCGACCCGCCGGGTCAGCGCGGAGCCCAGCGTCGCCGCCTTGCGGGCCAGCAGCTGCTGGACGCGGGCGGCGGCGGTGATCCAGTTGGTGACGGCGGCGCGGTGCAGGAAGGTGTCGCCGATGGCGTTGCCCGCGCAGGCCAGCGCCATCAGGCCGCCGGCCAGCGCGAGCCGGCCGCCGGAGCGGTCGACCGCGGCCTGGACGGCGACGCCGACGCAGAACGGCAGCGAGGCGACCGAGGCGAAGTGCAGCAGGCCCCAGGCCAGCGACTTGAGCTGCCCGGACAGCTGATTCCGGAAGAGCCACCACAGGAATCGGGGACCCGAGCGCGCGTCGGGCACCCCCGGATCGGGAAACGGAAGGTCTTGAATCTGCATGACGTCCCAGTGGCTCGGATCAGGGGGCGGCGGAAACGGGGGAAGGCGGAGGCGCGCGCAGTCCGAGGACGGCGGCAGCAAACCGTGACAGGTTGACCCCGCTACGTACCGGGAGGCAAACGGTTTTCCACACGACCGCACAGAACCGGCGCCGGGGCGGCCGGCACCGCCGTACCGTCACGTCACACGGGTCATACGGACGCGTCACCGCAGCGCGCGGGTACCGTCCCGTCGATCAGGGTGTTCAGCAGCTCGCCCAGTGCCTCGCGCTGGGCGTCCCCCAGCGGGGCCAGGATCTCCTCCGCGGCGGACCGGCGCGCGGCGCGCAGTTCCCGCAGGGCCGCGCGCCCGTCGTCGGTGAGCTCGATCCGGATCACCCGCCGATTGGCCGGATCCGGCACCCGTCGCACCTTGCCGTTCGCCTCCAGCCCGTCGACCAGCGTGGTGACGGCGCGGGGGACCACCTCCAGCCGCTCGGCCAGATCGGCCATACGGGGCGGTGAACCGTAGTGCGCGAGGGTACGCAGCAGCCGTGACTGGGCAGGGGTGATACCGAGTTCGCGCCCCTCCAGATGGCGCTTCTGGATGCGGTGCACCCGGCGGGTCAGCCGAAGCAGCTGCTCGGCCAGCAGGCCGTCGGGATCGGGGGCGGTCATACGGGAACAATATCAGGATGCCGTTCATTGTGAGTATAGGTAACAATGAGCTGCGCTCACCCCGCCCGTGGACCCGGGCACCCCCCGCCCGCGAACCCGGGCGCCCTTGCCGAAGGAGACCATGCACCCCGACCGCGAACCCGACTGGATCCCGCCCGCCGGTGCCAAGGAGCAACCCCGGCAGGTGCGGCGCATCCTGAAGCTCTTCCGTCCCTACCGGGGCCGCCTCGCGATCGTCGGCCTGCTCGTCGGGGCCGCCTCGCTGGTCTCGGTGGCCACCCCGTTCCTGCTGAAGGCGATCCTCGACGTCGCCATCCCCGAGGGCCGCACCGGGCTGCTCAGCCTGCTCGCGCTCGGCATGATCCTCAGCGCCGTCCTCACCAGCGTCTTCGGCGTGCTGCAGACCCTGATCTCGACCACCGTCGGCCAGCGCGTGATGCACGACCTGCGCACTGCCGTCTACGGCCGGCTCCAGCGCATGTCGCTCGCCTTCTTCACCCGCACCCGCACCGGCGAGGTCCAGTCCCGCATCGCCAACGACATCGGCGGCATGCAGGCCACCGTGACCTCCACGGCGACGTCCCTGGTCTCCAACCTCACCAGCGTGGTCGCCACCGTCGTCGCGATGCTGGCGCTCGACTGGCGGCTGACCGTGGTCTCGCTGGTCCTGCTGCCGGTGTTCGTCTGGATCAGCCGCCGCGTCGGCAACGAACGCAAGAAGATCACCACCCAGCGCCAGAAGCAGATGGCGGCGATGGCCGCCACGGTCACCGAGTCGCTCTCGGTCAGCGGCATCCTGCTCGGCCGCACCATGGGCCGCTCCGACTCCCTGACCGGCGCCTTCTCGGACGAGTCCGAGCGGCTGGTCGACCTGGAGGTCCGGTCGAACATGGCCGGCCGCTGGCGCATGGCCGTCATCACGATCGTCATGGCCGCCATGCCGGCGATCATCTACTGGACGGCCGGCATGGCCCTGCGGACGGGCGGCCCCGAGGTCTCCATCGGCACCATCGTCGCCTTCGTCTCGCTCCAGCAGGGGCTGTTCCGTCCGGCCGTGAGCCTGCTGTCCACCGGCGTCCAGATCCAGACGTCGCTCGCGCTCTTCCAGCGCATCTTCGAGTACCTCGACCTCCCGATCGACATCACCGAGCGCGAAGACCCGGTCCACCTCGACCGGGTCAAGGGAGAGGTCCGCTTCGAGGGCGTCACCTTCGGATACGACGACAAGGGCGGCCCCGTCCTCGACGGCATCGACATCACCGTCCCCCCGGGCGGCAGCCTCGCCGTGGTCGGGCCGACCGGTGCCGGCAAGTCCACCCTCGGTCACCTCGTGCCACGGCTGTACGACGTCACGGGCGGCCGGGTCACCCTCGACGGCGTCGACGTCCGCGACCTCGACTTCGACACCCTGGCCCGCGCGGTGGGCGTCGTCTCCCAGGAGACGTACCTCTTCCACGCCTCGGTCGCGGACAACCTGCGCTTCGCCAAGCCGGACGCCACCGACGAGGAGCTGCACGCGGCGGCGCGGGCCGCACAGATCCACGACCACATCGCCGCCCTGCCCGACGGGTACGACACGGTGGTCGGCGAGCGCGGTCACCGGTTCTCCGGTGGTGAGAAGCAGCGCCTGGCGATCGCCCGCACCATCCTGCGCGACCCGCCGGTCCTGGTGCTCGACGAGGCCACCAGCGCCCTGGACACCCGTACCGAGGCCGCCGTCCAGGAGGCCATCGACGCACTGTCGGCCAACCGCACCACGGTCACCATCGCCCACCGGCTGTCCACCGTTCGGAGCGCCGACCAGATCGTGGTCCTCGACTCCGGCCGCGCGGTCGAACGCGGCACGCACGAAGAGCTGCTGGAGCGCGGCGGGCGCTACGCGGCCCTCGTACGCCGGGACGCCCAACTGGAGCCGACAAGATGAAGATATGCCGGGTTTGTGGTGGTATGCGGGTTACCGTGCCCGCATGCAGACGAACACTCCGTCACGGAGCTCGATCCGACTGACGCGCCGGGGCCGCCTCGCCCTCGCGGCGCTCGGGGCCGTCGTGGCCGGCACCGCCGTGGCGGTGCCGCTGCTGATCATGAACGGCGACGACGACTCCCGCCCCACGACCCTGGTGATCCCGGAGGGCTGGCGCGCGAGCCAGGTGTACGCAGCCGTCGACAAGGTCCTCGACCTGCCCGCCGGCACCACGAAGAAGTCCCTCCCCGAGGCGGACCTGAAACTGCCCGACGAGGCCGGGGGCAACCCCGAGGGCTACCTCTTCCCGGCGACCTATCCGCTGAAGGAGAAGGCGACCCCGCAGAAGCTGCTGTCCCGCATGGTCGACACCGCCGACAAGAAGTTCAACGGAGCCCCGATCGCCGCCGGCGCGCAGCGCAACGCGATGAACGTCTACCAGGCGGTCACCGTAGCGAGCATCGTCCAGGCGGAGGCGGCCACCAAGGCCGACATGGGCAAGGTGGCCCGGGTGGTCTTCAACCGGCTGGAGCGCGGGATGCCGCTCCAGATGGACTCCACCGTCGACTACGCCCTGAACCGCGGGGCGCCGCGCACGACGGCCGTCGACACCGGGATCGACAGCCCCTACAACTCCTACCGGCGCATGGGACTGCCCCCGACGCCGATCGACAACCCCGGCGAGGACGCGGTGCGTGCCGCGATCAGCCCGACTCCGGGCGACTGGCTCTACTTCGTCACCGTCAAGCCGGGCGACACCCGCTTCACGGCCGACTACGCGGAACACCAGCGCAACGTCGCCGAGTTCAACGCGCAGGGCGAGAAGGCGAGCGAACCGTCGAAGAAGTGAGCGGCGCGCCCCCGGCCGTCATGCCGCGACCCGCTCCTCCCGTGCCGGCAGCCGCCTGATGTCCCGCACCGCCGCGCGTCCGGCCCGGTTGGCGCCGATGGTGCTCGCCGAGGGGCCGTAGCCGACCAGATGGATCCGCGGGTCGGCGACCGCCCGCGTGCCCTCGACCTGGATCCCGCCGCCCGGCTCCCGCAGCCGCAGCGGGGCGAGATGCTCGACGGCGGGGCGGAAGCCGGTCGCCCACAGGATGACGTCGGCCGCCACCCGCCGCCCTCCCCCAAGCTCTCGGCTGCGCTCGAGCAGGGGGGACCCCCATGCCCATTCCACGCCGTCGGGCGTGATCCGGTCGAACATGGGCTGCCGGTCGAGCACACCGTCCGCGAGCCCCCGGCGGATCGCATCGTTAAGCGGCAGCCCCGTCACGGAGACGACACTGCGCGGCGGCAGACCCCGCCGCACCCGCTCCTCGACGAGCGCCACGGCCGCCCGGCCCGCCTCCTCGTCGAAGGGGCCCTCCCGGAAGACCGGGGGCCGCCGGGTCACCCAGGTCGTGGCCGCCGCGTACGGCGCGATCTCCAGCAGGTGCTGGGTGCCCGACGCGCCGCCGCCTACCACGACCACCCGCTGCCCGGCGAACGCCTCCGGCCCCGGGTACCGCGCCGTGTGCAACTGCCGCCCCCGGAAGGTCTCCCGGCCCGGACAGCGCGGCCAGAACGGCCGGTCCCAGGTGCCGGTGGCGTTGATCAGCGCCCGCGTCGACCAGTCGCCGTCCGAGGTCTCCACCAGCAGCCGTCCGCCGGACCCCTCGCGCACCGCCCGTACGTCCACCGGACGCCGTACCCGCAGGTCGAAGGTCCGCTCGTAGCGGTCGAAGTACTCGCCGATCACCTCGGAGGAGGCCCGCGCCGGATCGGCGCCGTCAAGCTCCATGCCGGGCAGCGCGTGCATCCCGTGCACCTTGCCGTACGTCAGCGACGGCCACCGGAACTGCCAGGCGCCACCGGGGCCGGGGGAGTGGTCCAGCACCACGAAGTCGCGCTCCGGCTCGAACCCGGTCCGCCGCAGGTGATAGGCGCTCGACAGTCCGGCCTGCCCGGCGCCTATGACGACTACCTCGACCTCGCGCATGTTGTTCACGTTTCTACCAACCGCACGGAGGCCGTGGATCTTCCCGTCGGCGCTCCCGCGGGAACCCCGGCGCATGGGCCAGGATGGAGCACATGTCCGATGCCTTCACCACCCGAGTCCTGACCCTCGCCACCGGCTCCGACGAGAGGGTCGTCGACATCACCGGCGACTGCGAGTCCTTCCTGCGGGAGACGGCGGCCGGCCGGGACGGCCTGCTGAACATCTTCGTGCCGCACGCCACGGCCGGGATCGCCGTGATCGAGACCGGCGCCGGCAGCGACGACGACCTCCTGTCCGCCCTGCACACCCTGCTGCCCGCCGACGACCGCTGGCAGCACCGCCACGGCAGCCCCGGCCACGGCCGCGACCACGTCCTGCCCGCCCTCGTCCCGCCGCACGCGACGCTCCCGGTGGTGGACGGACGGCTGGAACTGGGCACCTGGCAGTCGGTGTGCCTGGTCGACACCAACCGCGACAACCCCGACCGCCGGGTACGGCTGAGCTTCCTCGGCTGAACCGGGCCTCCACGGGCCGGACTCCACGGATACGCGGTCGACGCGAAGCCGACCGCGGAGCCCGCCCGGTGGCCGGCGGCCACCGGCTGTCCGACGCGGCGGAGAAGGCGCTCACCGTCGTCGGTGAACCCGGCACCGCTGTCGTGCCGTACAGCGGCGGTCCCGGCCTGGAAGTGGTGTTCGGGATCGACGGCGCCCCCGACCGAGGGGGTGCGCGGCGGGCGCCGGCGGCAACGCCCAGCGTCCCGCCGTGAGCCGGCCGGGACGGACGCCCGTCCGGCCGCGGCTCGTTCACGGCCGGGGCCGGGGAAACGACTCCAGTGCGGCCGCCAGGCCGGAGGCGTCCGTGCCGATCTTGCGGTAGACCGCTGAGAGCAGATGGCGTACGCCCTGCTCCGTGAGGCGCAGCCGCCCGGCGATCACCGCCGTGGACGCTCCACGGACCGTCAGCTCGGCGGCCTCCCGTTCGGGCGCGGTGAGTGTGTCCGTCTGGGCGTAGCGCAGGGGCAGCGGCCGTAGTCCGGCCGCGGCGAGTTCGTCCCTGGCCCGTTCCGCCAGCGCCTCCGCGCCGCAGTGCACGGCGCCCTCCAGCCCGCGGTAGAGGCGGTCGGCGGCCTCCTGCAACTGCCCGGTACGGGACAGCGCCGCCCCGTGGCCGACCAGGGCGCGGGCCAACTCGTAGGCAGCGGGCGACTGTTCCAGGTGGCCGACGGCCTCCGCGTGCAGGTCGAGCGAGGCCGGACCGCCGGTCACCTCGGCCAGGGTGTGCACCGCCTGCCCGATGGCCGAGGCCGCCCCGAAGTCCCGGGCCCGCTTGACCGCGTCCTGCGCGTGCCGGACCGCCCGGTCGGGTGTGGTCCGGGCGAGCGCGGACGCCAGCCCCGACTGCCAGGCGCACCAGGCGGGATTGCGCCACTCCCGCCCGTCCAGCCAGTCCCCGACATCGGAGAGCAGCGCGGCGGCCTCGTCCGCGCGGCCCTCCGCCAGCAGCAGTTCGGCGTACACCGTGCGCGGATCGGGGTAGATGACGGCGTTCGGGACCAGTCCGCCGTAGCGGTAGTGGTCGGCGATCCGGCGTGCCGCCGCCGTACGCCCGCGGGCCAGCAGCGTCTGGATGAGGATGCCGACGGCGAACCACTGGGCGGGCACCGCCCCCTCCACCCGGTCGGCGATGCGCAGCCCCTCCCGGACCAGGTTCTCCGCCTCGGCCAGGGAGCCCCGGCGGTAGCGGATGTACCCGGAGAGGGTCTGCCCCAGGGCGAGATGGGAGCCGCGCCAGCCCTTCGCCTCGCACTCCGCCATGCCCTTGCTGAACAGTTCCTCGGCCCGCCGCGGCCGGTCGGCGTACAGGAACACCATCGCCACCGCCACCGGCACCTCGAAGCCCCGGTTCTCGTCGGTCCAGCTCAGCCCGCCCCGCAGGGCCCGCTCGGCGTACTCGAGGGCCGTCTGCCGCGGCTCGCCGCACACCACCGCCTCCCAGGCCCGCAGGCCCAGGATGTACCGCTCCTCCAGACCATGGCCGGTCACCTTCGCGGCCAGCCTGGCGAGCCTGCGCGAGCGGGCGACGGGATCCGGCTCGTCGGTGCGGTACGAGCTCCACACGAAGTGGTCGGCCTGCATCCGCAGCCTGATCCGGGGGTGCGGGGTGCGCCGCGCCTCGTCGGCGGCGACGGCCGCGGCCTCGGCCACCTCGTCGATGTGCGCCAGCGCCTGCGTGAGCCGGTACACGATGGACGCCCGCAGCTCCGGGTCGATGTCGGGCTCCGCCAGCGCCTCACGGAGGTGCGCGACCGTGGCCGTGGGCTTGATGAGGAAGGTGGAGGAGGCGAGTTCGTGCAGCAGCTCGGCGCGCTGCTCCGGCGGCGGCGGCTCCTGGAGCGCCCGGGTCAGCAGCCGCCGGGCCGCTTCCGGGGCGCCGGCGCGCATGTACTCGCGGGCGGCCTCGCGCAGACACGTCACCGCCTCGACGCGACCGTCGCAGGGCACCTCCAGCAGGTGCCGGGCGGCCGCCGCCGGCCCGAACCCGGCGGCGCGGATGGCCTCGGCGGCCCCGTTGTGCAGTCCGACCCGCAGCGCCGGGGCGATGGAGCGGTAGACGGTGGTGGCGATCAGCGGGTGGACGAAGGAGAGTCCGTCCCCGGTCCCGTCGTCCTCGGCCAGGATCCGGGCGGCGCGCAGCCGCTCCGTCGCCTCGGCGGCCGCCTCACTGCCGACCACGGCGATGGTGGCGGCGAGCTCCTGCGACACGGACTCGCCGAGCACGGCCGCGGCGTAGGCGAAACGGACGGTGGACGTCCCGAGGGCGCGCAGGCGTTCGATCAGTCCGCGGCCCTTGACCGCCGCGGCGAGGTCCCGCATCACGCGCAGCTCGTGCCGGGTGCCCCGCAGATTGCGTTCGCCCAGGCGGATGGCGAGTTCGACGGCCTCGAACGGACTTCCCCCGGTGGCCTGCCGGCATTCCTCGCAGAACTCGTCCTCGGCCTCGTCCCCCACCTCGTCCCTGACGATCCGCGCCACCGCCTCGGAGGTGAGCGGCTTCAGCGCGTAGGGGCGGGTGCCGAGGCTGCCCGGCAGGGCGCGCAGCGGCTCCGCCTCGCGCGGCAGGTCGTCGGGCCGGTGGGCGAGGACGATCAGCAGCGGCAGGTCCGCCACCCGGGGTGCGAAGGAGGTGAGCCAGTCGAGGGACTCGACGTCCGCCCAGTGCAGGTCGTCGAGCAGCAGCACCATGGGTGCCTTCCGTGCGGCGAGCCGGGTCATGACCCAGTCCAGGCCCTCGCGGACCCCGGACGGGTCGGGCATGTGGGGGCCGGGCCCCGCCTCCAGGCCGAGCGCGGTGGCGACGACGCCGTACCAGCTGCCCAGGAACGCGCGGAGCTCGCCGCCGTCCATCGCGGCCAGCGGGGGCTGGAGGAGCCGGCGCACCACACGGAACGCCAGCTCCTGCTCGTTCCGGCCGCCGCAGCCCGACAGCACGGTGAACCCCTGGGCCAGCGCGCGGGAGCGGGCCTGCGTCAGCACTGCCGTCTTGCCCATCCCGCCCGGGCCGGTGAAGACGAGGAGCCCGCCGCGCGGCACCTGTGGCACCCCGTCCCGGGTGTCCCGCAGGGCCGCCAGCGCCTCGTCCAGTGCCCGGAGTTCCCGTCGGCGCTCCAGCAACGGCCGGGACTCGGTGACATGCTGCCGCCGCTCGATCACCATGTGCCGTACCGCTTCCTGTCGTTCGGCCAACGGGTGGCAGACGAGCGTATGCCTGTCGCGGCGCACCGTGTCCGTCTTACGGTACGACCACGACAGGACGGGTGAATCGAAGGCGGCGACGGCTTGAGGCATCCCTCCTGCGGGTAGAGGCGTTCGAATGGATCGCGCCCGGGGGCGCGGGCCCGTGGCAGCACCCGGGTCAGGCCGGGGCCGCCGCCGTGTCGGCATAGCGCGGGACGGTGCGGGACCAGTGGCAGCACCCGCGGATCCAGCCGGCCATGCCCTCCGCGTAACCGACGGCCGAGGGACTCAGCCGCGGCCTGATCTCCTCGAAGAGGCCGACGAACTCGTCGATCGCGTGGTTGATCTGCCGGATCGCCAGCATGACGGCGACCGGCAGGGAGCAGCGGTGGGCCCGCTGGTGGGCGAGGGCCAGATTGATCATCCCGCCGGCCCGCCGTTCCTTCACCGCGGAGTACAGGTCGGGGATCCACACCGCCGCGTCGGCCGACAGCCGGGTCAGCCGCCGCATCACCGGGTGGTACAGCTCCGCGTCGGACAGTTCGCACGGCTGGGCCGCCTCGCACAGCGGATGGAAGGGCTCGACCCCCGCGGTCAGCGACCGGATCGACGTGCACAGTCCGGTCGGCAGCGGGGCGGTGTCGGCCTGCGCCACCGCCTCGTAGAGCAGGCCGTGCACGTACTCACGGCTCTTGACGGCCCAGCGCGCGGCCTGGGCGGGCGTGCACCGCTCGCGGACCTGCCGGTGGAGATCGGCCAGGGCGGCGCCGAGCGGCGTCGACGGCGACGCGTCGTCCCGCAGTACGGCGATGCTCTCGTCCAGCATGGGCAGCAGCCGGCCGGGTCCCTGCCGGCCCACCTCCTCCGCCCGGTCGTCGAAGACGAATTGATAGGCGATCTGATTGGCGACGATCTGCAGCAGACCGGAATCCATCTCCGGGCCGTTGTAGGAGGCGAGCTGGGCCGGGCGGGTGCGGGCGATCATTTCCGGAACCCAGCTCTCGTCCGCCAGTCCCGTTTCCCGCAGCCACTTCTCGACGCCCGCCGTGACCTGGTGTTCGTGCGGATTGGTCCGGAAGGGGAACGGCATGTGCAGATGGGCGTCGATCAGGTCCCTGAGATCGGAGCCGGGAATTCCACGCAGTGGGCCGGCCGTGATGTCCTCATGTGTGGTCGACAAGGCTGTCACCCGCCCCTCGGGACCGCCGGCCGAGCCCGTCACCGCGCGGTTCGCAGATCATCCGCAGCGACCTGGGGCCCAGCGTCACCGCGGGGCGCACCGGCGCGACGGGCCCCGGGGGGTGCCGCAGCCGCCAGCGCCGGGCGATGGTCGCGACCGCCACCGTGCTCTGTGCCATGGCGAAGGAGTCCCCGAGGCATTTCCGGCTGCCCGCGGAGAACGGGACCATCGCGCCGTACGGCTGGGCGGTGTGCTCGCCCGACAGCCACCGCTCGGGCCGGAACCGCTCGGGGTCGGGGAACGACGAGGGCGCGTGGTGCAGCAGGTACGGGCTGTAGAGAACGGTGGTCCCACGCGGCAGGCGGCGCCCGCCGAACTCGACGTCCCTGGTGGTGGACCGGGTGAAGAGCCAGCCGGGCGGGGAGTGGCGCAGGGTTTCGCTGATCACGGCCCGGGTGTAGGGGAGGCGCGGCAGATCGCCGGAGGTGGGGAGGGTGCGCCCGGCCAGTACGGAGTCGACCTCGGCGTGCAGTTCGCGCTCGGCCTCCGGGTGCTGTGCGAGCAGGCTGAACGCGGAGGACAGGCCCAGGGAGGGGCTCTCCGACCCGGTGAGCAGCAGGGAGACGAGCTGGTCGTGCACCTCACCGGGGGTCACCCCGTGCTCCCCGGCGTCGGCCGCCGCCAGCAGGGCCCCCAGCAGATCGTCGCGCGGCTCGCCCGCGCGGCGCTCGGCGATCGCCGCGTCCACGAGCCGGTGCAGACGGGCGACCGCGTCCCGGTACCGGCGGTTGGCGGGCAGGGGCACCCGGAACAGGGCGTCGACCGGGACGACCGTACGCACGAACAGTCCGTGGACGATCCCGGCCAGGCAGTCCCGTACCTCGGCGGCCCTCGCCGCGTCGAGCGAGTCGGAGAGGAGGACCCGGCTGATCGCCCCCGTGGTCAGGGCCATCATGGCCGCGCTGACATCGACCTTCCGCCCCGCCCGCCACGCGCGGCACACCGACTCGGCCTCCTCGCCCATCGCCCCCGTCAGGCCGGTGACGCGGGACGGGCGGAAGGCGGGCTGCAGCAGTCTGCGCTGCCTGAGGTGATCGCCGTGCGGGCAGGTGACGACCCCGTCACCCATCAGGGCCCGGAGCCGCTCGTAGAGGGGGCCGCCCTTGTCGAAGGTGCGGGTGTCCCTGAGCATCTCGTGGACCAGTCGCGGGTGGCACGCCACCCAGGCACGCATCGGACCCAGGCGTATCTCCACCAGATCGCCGTAAGCGGACAGAGAATTCAGGAACTCCAGCGGGCGTCGGAACAAGGCGATACCGTGGCCGACGGACGGGAATATGCCCGGCGCGATTCCCGACCTCCAGGCCGGCACCGGTTCATGAACGCAATTGCTCATCGAATACCACCTGTCTCGAGCGACACAAACGGAATTCAGTGAGTCCACATATGCGAGTCCACATGCATGGGGCACTCGAACCTTGTCCTGCCCGTACCGGACCGGTACCCGACGTACCCCGTCCCGTCGCCAAGGGGGCGCACGGGTGCACGGGGGAGCGCAGGAATTCAAGCGCGCGCCTCGACGAAACGGGCGAGCCGGGCCAGTGCCGAGCGGGTGCCCGCCTCGTTGTCGGCGGCGGGCACCGCGTCGGGGACGCCTTCGTGGACGATCAGCACATCCGTGCCGCCGTCGGCCTCGGTGAGCGTGGTGGTGATCGTCATCGTGCCGCGCAGTCCGGGGTCCTCGGTCTCGAACTCGAGTATCTCCACCACCAGTTCGCCGGGCACGAGCCGTGCGAAGCGGCCGTGGTAGGTGTCGGTGTGCGGTGACGACTTGCCGACCGCACCGGGCGAGTCGTAGATCAGGGAGACCCGGAACCCGCCGCCCTCGCGTGCCTCGAACGCGTGCACCTCGCTCCGCATCCCCGGCGGCACCCGCCACCACGCGACCGCCTCCGCGCTCACCAGCGCCCGGTGGACGGCCGGAGGGGGAGCGTTCACATGTCCTGAGACACGGGTCGTGTACATGGTCCCATCGTGCCGCGACGAGGAAGCCCCCGCGAGGAGCGGGGACACCCTTTCACTCCGCGCCGCGGACGACGGCGACGGGACAGTCGGCGTGGTACAGCAGCGCCTGGCTGACCGAACCGAGCAGCATCCCGGTGAAGCCGCCGTGACCGCGGGCCCCGGCCACCACCAGTTGGGCCTCCCGGCTCGCGTCGAGCAGCGTGCGCCGCACCCGCGCCCGCTCCAGCCGCAGCTCCACGGCGACCCCGGGACGGGCTTCCCCCCGCCACGGCGCCACCGCCTCCTCCAGCAGTCGCTGGTGCCGCTCACGGAGCCGGTCGAGATCCACCACCACGTTCAGCGGATCGGCGGGGCCCTCGTACGGCGTCGGCTCGCTCCAGGTGTTCCACACATGCGTCGCGACCAGCGGCGCCCCGCGCAGCGCGGCCTCGGCGAAGGCGAAGTCCGCCGCCGCGGCCCCGGCCGGCGAGCCGTCCACGGCGAGGAGCACGGGCCCCTCGGGACCGGGACGACCGCGGACCACCATCAGCGGACCGTGCCCGTGCGCGGCCAGCTGCACGACCGTCGAGCCCAGCAGCAGATCCCCGAACCCACCGCGGCCCCGCCCGCCGACCACCGTCAGCACCGCGTGCCGCGACTCGCTCCGCAACACCGTCAGCGTCTCACCGGACGCCACGGTCCTGGCCACCTCCAGCCCCGGCGCACGGTCGCGGGCACGCTGTTCGGCCTCCGCCAGAACACCGTGGATCATCGGGTCGAGATCGGCCGGGCGGCTGAACGCGTGCACGATCCGCAGCCGCGCGCCGCGCAGCAGGGCCTCGTGCGCCGCGACGTCGACCGCGGCGAGACTGGACGGCGAACCATCCACTCCTACGGCCACCGTGTCGTTCACCACTCGCTCCCGTCCCCGGTGATTCCTCCGGGTACCCACGGGCGGGAGCGCGTACCCGCCCTTCCGGCCTGCGGCGATACGGTCTCCCCGGAAATCCTCGGCTCCGTCGCGCCCCCTGTCCATCCGTGACAACACCCATGTTCCGGCCGAATGGCGGGATGGCACCATTGCCCCTGTGGGGGTGGATCACCCGTGCCGTCCGACGGCACGGCCGGCCCCCCGCATCGGACGACATCGACAAGAGAACCGGGAAGGGGACGGGCTGTGCCTGCTCCACGGATGAGCGCCACGCCGCTGCCGGGCATCGGCGTGAAATACGACCTCACCACGCGTGAGCACGAGCACCTGTCCGTGATCGCGCACCGCGACGGTGCCCGTACGGTCAACGTCTACCGCTCCGACGACCCGGACGCCTGCGCCCGCTCGATGCGGCTGACCGTCGCCGAGTCGGCCGCGCTGATCGACGCGCTCATGCCCGCGCACCACAGCCCCAACCTGCTGCACACCACCGACCTGGGGCTGGTCGCCGAGCGCATCGAACTGTCCGCCGTCTCCCACTGGAACGGCCGGCTGCTGGGCGACACCCGGATGCGCACCGACACGGGTGCCTCCATCGTCGCCGTGCTGCGGCGGGCCGAGGCGATACCGTCCCCCGCGCCGGACTTCCGGCTGGCCGGCGGTGACACGCTGATCCTGATCGGCACCCGCGAGGGCATCGACGCCGCCGCCGAGATACTCGGTCGGGAGTGAGCGCGTGCACTCTTCCGCGATCTTCCTGATCGAGTTCGGCGCGATCATCCTCGGGCTCGGCCTGCTGGGACGCCTCGCCGGACGCCTCCGGTTCTCCCCGATCCCCCTCTACCTGCTGGCCGGCCTGGCCTTCGGCGAGGGCGGGCTGCTGCCGCTCGGCGCGAGCGAGGAGTTCGTCGCGATCGGCGCCGAGATCGGCGTCATCCTGCTGCTGCTCATGCTCGGCCTGGAGTACACGGCCAGCGACCTCGTCTCCAACCTCAAGACCCAGTACCCGGCCGGCCTCGTCGACATGGCGCTGAACGCCCTGCCCGGTGCCGCCCTGGCCCTGCTGCTCGGCTGGGGCCCGGTCGCCGCGGTGGTGCTGGCCGGCGTCACCTGGATCTCCTCCTCCGGCGTCATCGCGAAGGTCCTCGGCGACCTCGGACGGCTCGGCAACCGCGAGACCCCGGTCATCCTCAGCATCCTGGTGCTCGAGGACCTGGCCATGGCGGTCTACCTGCCGATCATCACCGCCCTGCTGGCCGGCGTCAGCCTCGCCGCGGGCAGCGTCACGCTGGCCATCGCGCTGGGCGTCGCCGGACTCGTGCTGTTCGTCGCCGTCCGCTACGGGCGGGTGATCTCCCGCTTCGTCTCCAGCGACGACCCGGAGAAGCTGCTGCTGGTCGTGCTGGGCCTGACCCTGCTCATCGCGGGACTCGCCCAGCAGCTGCAGGTCTCGGCGGCCGTGGGCGCGTTCCTGGTCGGCATCGCCCTGTCCGGGGAGGTCGCCGAGGGCGCGCACAACCTGCTGGCGCCGCTGCGGGACCTGTTCGCCGCCGTGTTCTTCGTCTTCTTCGGCCTGCACACCGACCCCCAGTCGATCCCGCCGGTGATCCTGCCCGCCCTCGCGCTCGCCGTCGTCACCGCGCTGACGAAGATCGCCACCGGCTACTGGGCCGCCCGCCGGGCCGGAATCTCCGCCAAGGGCCGCTGGCGCGCGGGCGGCACCCTGGTCGCCCGCGGCGAGTTCTCCATCGTCATCGCCGGTCTCGCGGTCACCGCCGGCATCGAACCGGACCTCGGCCCGCTGGCCACGGCGTACGTCCTGATCCTGGTCGTCCTGGGCCCGCTCACGGCCCGCTACACCGAGCCCGTCGCGCTGCGCCTGACCGCCCGGCGCACCGCCTCCGCCGACACCGTGCCCGCACGGGCCACGGCGCCGGCCGCGGAGACGCTGGAACCGGTGGACGAGAGCCGCCCCGAACGCTGAGCCGCCCGGGCCGGCCCGGCACCAGGGGCCCTAGTTCTCCAGCCGTACCGGCATCAGGAGCGAGAACGTGTGCTCGTCGTCCGGCCGGCGGATCGCCAGGGGCGCCGTGGGGGCGCCGAACTCGAGGACCAGCCGGTCGCCGGACCCGGCGGCGAGGGCGTCCAGCAGGAACGCGCGGTTGACGGCGACGAGGTCCCGGCCGTCGGCACCGTCCCCGGCCAGGGCGACCGAGCCGTCCTCCGCCACCCGCAGCACGGTGAGCTCGCGACACTCGGCGTCCCCGTCCGCGCGGACGGGACCGGTGCGCACCGCCTCCCGGAAGGCCGGCACGTCCACCAGGGCACGCCGCCCGGCCGGGAGGCGGACGAGGCGCCGGTAGTCGGGGAAGTCGTGGCCGAGGCACTGGCCGGCCGTCTGCCGGTCCCCGGCCTCCAGGGTCACGCGGTCACCGTCCACGGCGAGCCGGACCTGTCCCTCCCCGTCCAGCAGCGCCCGCATCGCGTCGGCGAGCGGAAGGGGCACGGTGACCTGGACGCGGGACCCGTCGTGCCCGTCGGCGGCGGTGCGCGCCACGGCCATCCGGTACCGGTCGGTGGCCACCAGGCACAGCGCGTCGCCCTCGACGTCGAAGTGGATCCCGCCGAGCACGGGCAGCTCCGGGTCGGTGCCGGCCGCGAACCGGACGGCGTCCAGCGCGGCGGCCAGCCCGGGGCCGGAGAGGGACAGCCGTACGGCGGTGCCGGTGCGGAGCGAGGTCATGGGGTTCTCCCTGTGGTCGAGCAGGACTCGGAGCGCGGAGAACTCGGCGCGGGCATCGGACAGCCCCTGCTCCAGCCGGCGCAGGTGCGCCTGGAGGAGTTGTCGTACGAGATCGGTGTCGGCGCCCGTCCAGCCGGCCAGCACCAGTCGGATGTCGGCCAGCGGCATCCCGGCCCGGCGCAGCCGGGCCAGCAGCCGGGCCTCCTCCAGTTGCCCGGGGGCGTACCAGCGGTAGCCGCTGACCGGGTCCACCCGGTCGGGGACCAGGACACCGGCACGGTCGTAGAACCGCAGGGCACTCACGCCCAGCCCGCTGTCCCGGGCCATCTCACCAATGCTGCGCATCTCGCTCTCCACACCCGCGACCCTGGTCCCTCGACCAGGTCGAGGGTCAACCCCGGCCGGTCACCGCGCGTGGTTCCGGCTGCGGGTCCTGATCCAGAACACCACCGGTCCCACCGCGCTGAACGCGCCCGCCCACAGCAGCCCGAGTCCGAGGCGCCCCCGGAGAACGGTGTCCCCGAAGGCGCCGCCCGCCGCGAAGAGGACGGCCCGGCCGTAACCGGCGGACACCAGCCGCCGGTCGAAGAGCAGCGCCTCGCGGACGGCGTCGAAGACCACGAAACCCGCGATCATGATGACGCAGCCGAGCCCGCTCGTCCTCACCGGTCGGCTCGCCCGGCATCGTCTCGAACACGGCCAGGACGTACTGGTCGACCTCCTGCCGCAGTCCCTCCTTCGACCCGAAGTGGTGCACCACGAGCCCGGCCGACACCCCGGCGGCCCCGGCGATCTGCCGCACGGTCACCGACTCCGGCCCTCGCTCGGCGAACAGCCGCAACGCCTCGTCACGGATGACGGCCCGGGTGGTCCGGTGGTCCTGGGTCGAACGCATGTACAGCATGCTGAACGCTCGTTCAATCCCGCGCCCAGGACGGAGCTCCGCCCCGTGTACGGCTGTACGGGTGACGGCTTCACCCGACCCGGCGGACCTGCGGCCACCGGCGTACCACCGGCGCACGGGGGCGCGTTGGACCGGCATGGACAGCACTGAGACGGCGCGGCGCCTTCTCGGGCACGACGCCGCGGGCCGGTTGTACGCCGAACTCACCAGTGGGTACGGCGGTCATACGCCGATCTACACGGCCCTCGTCGCGGAGTGGCGGGCCAAGGGGTACACGGTCCCGGAGCACCGCGACGGCCTGTGGGCCTCCTTCGCCGCCGCCACGGCCGGCGAGCGCGCGACGGTGCTGCCCGTGCCCTTCCCCGTCCCGGTGCCTCTGCTGCGGCCGTCCGACGAGGACGCCGACGAGAACACCGGGGAGGAACTCACCAGCCCTCCGGACCCGCCGGCTCCGCGCTGACCGGCGCCAGCACGGCGAGCGTGCCGGTCGCCCCGCGCAGCGCCAGTTCGAGCGGGCCGGGGGCGTGCAGGGTGCCGGTGCCGTCCGGCGGGACCAGCCACTCCAGACGCCCGGCCGGCCGGTACGGCGGCGGTACGGCGACCCAGGACCCGCGGCCCACGTGCCGCACCCCGAAGCCGACCCACTCGCTGGCCGGGTCGGGCGGCAGGAAGAACCCCACTCTGCGGGCCGTGACGTCCACCAGTGTGGGCCCGGGCACCTTCAGGGGGTCGCGCCACAGGATGTCCAGGGCGAGCAGCCCGAGCCGGTCGGGAACGCTCAGCACGTCCCAGTACCGGCCCGCCGCGAGCAGCGCCGTGCCCTTGCCGTGGTCCCACTCGCGCTTGCACTCCTGCGGGTCCGTGGCCGCCGCGGCCAGCCACTCGACGGCTTGCTTCCACATGGCGCTGTGCATGTCCACCCCGGGCACGGTCGGCCGCGCCGCTGCGGGCGCGTGCGGTACGGCGGACATGCTGGTAGATATTTCTATCCACCGGAAGGGTGGCGCGGGCTGGCGTTTAGGGGGTGTCGTCGCCTTCCGCGCGCTCCGTGTTCCGCTTCTTGATCCGGGCCGCCTCCTTGCGGACCCCGGCCTGGGTGGTGCGCTCCCGCTCCAGCCACTCGGGGCGCTCCTCCTTCAGCGCCTCGATCTGCTCGGTGGTGAGGGCCTCGGTGACCCCGCCGCGCGCGAGGCCGGCGATGGACACGCCCAGCTTCGCCGCGACCACCGGGCGGGGGTGGGGGCCGTCGCGCCGCAGGTCCCGCAGCCACTGCGGCGGGTCCGCCTGGAGCGCGTTCAGCTCGGCGCGTGAGACGACACCGTCCCGGAAGTCGGCGGGGGTGGCGTCGAGGTACACACCCAGTTTCTTCGCCGCGGTCGCGGGCTTCATCGTCTGGGTGCTCTGGTGCTGCGTCATGACGCCCAGGGTATCGAGCGTGTGCGCGGTCGCCGACCACGGCCGGTAACCTGGCCAGGTGACAGGCTCGGAAGTGTCCCCCTCGTTCCGGCTCGTGTACGTACCCGGCGTGATGCCCGACAAATGGGTGCGTGTCTGGAACGAGCGGCTGCCCGACGTCCCGCTGACCCTCACGCAGGTCCCCGTCCAGGCGGCGCAGGGGCTGCTGCTGGGCGGTGACGCCGACGCGGGCCTCCTCCGGCTGCCCGTCGACCGTACGGTCCTCAGCGCGATCCCCCTCTACACCGAGCAGACGGTCGTCGTGGTGCCCAAGGACCACCTCGTCACGGCGGCCGACGCGGTGTCCCCGGAGGACCTGGCCGACGACATCGTGCTGCACCCGCTCGACGATGTCCTCACCTGGGAGAGCCTGCCCGGACGGCCCGCCCTCGAACGCCCCGCCACCACCGCCGACGCGATCGAGCTCGTCGCGGCCGGGATCGGTGTGCTCGTCGTACCGCTGTCGCTCGCCCGGCTGCACCACCGCAAGGACCTCACCCACCGGCCGCTCGAGGGGGCTCCCGAGTCGAGCGTGGCGCTGTCCTGGCCCGAGGCGGCGACGACGGACCGGGTGGAGGACTTCATCGGGATCGTCCGGGGCCGGACCGTCAACAGCACCAGGGGCCGCGGACAGCAGCCGGCACCGGCGAAGAAGCCCGCACCGGCGAGGAAACCCGCCCCCACCGCCCGGCAGCAGTCGGCCGGCCGCGGTCGCCGGGGAGGGACCGGCGGCACGGCGAAGAACCCGCGGCGGGGCAGGCCCCGCCGCGGGTCCTGACGCGGCTACCTGACCGTCGGGGACGGTGACGGCGCCGGGGACGCCGTGTTGAGGTCCTCCAACCCCTTGGGGATCTCCAGCGCGAGGACCGGCGCACCCGCCTGCGGAGCCGGCGGGGTCACCTGCTCCTGCGGCATCTTGGGCGGGCTGGTCTGCTGGAAGTTGACCTGCTCGTGATTGACCAGCCCCGTCTTCTCCAGCACCGTGATGTGGTCGAGCACCGTGTCGTTGGCCTGGTCGGCCAGCTGCCGGACCAGGGTGTTCCTGGTGTTGGCCCGGATGTTGGCGATGGCGGGGAAGATCTGCCCGTGCGTCACGCGCATGATGTTCACCGCCGTGGAGTCGAACTCCTTGCCGCTGGTGGACCTCACGGTCTCCACGAACCCCTGCTGCTGCGGTGACGCCTGGTTCGGCAGCGTGATGCCGAGCTCCAGGGAGATCTTGCGGCAGCTGGCGTCGAGCCGGCCGTGACCGACGACCAGGTGCTCGCCCGCCTCCTTCATCTCCGGAGTCGTCCCCCGCTCCATCGCCAGCAGCCCCAGCGGGTGCTCCCACAGCCCCGCCGCGCGCACCTTCACCACGAAGTCGCGGTCCGCCTCGGTCAACGGGCCGTAGTTCGTGTTGGCCACCACCCGGTCCTGCTTGGTCGAGGTGTTCTGTACGCCCAGCATGGTGGGATAGGCGAGCGCGGTGAGGGTGAGGATCATGGCTCCGCCCACGAACGCGGTTCCTGCCGTGCTGCGCGAGATGCGCATCGTGCCTCCTGGGATGTGAACGGCCCAACAGCAGGAAGTACGGACGCCGGGCGCGAGACAATCACCGTTCGGGAAAGAATTTCCGGCCGGCCTCAGTCGGCGTAAGCGGCCTTCTGCGCCGTACCCACCACCTTGTCGCCGTCCGCGCGGCTCAGCAGCCCCTCGGACACCCAGGCGTCCACGGCGGACCGCACCCGTGTCACCAGCGCTCCCTTGCCGCGGAAGGGAGCCCCGGCCCAGATCTCGTCGAGCAGCGTCGTGCCGTCGCTCCGGGCCGGGTTGGCGACTCCGGAGTCGGACGTGCCGAAGATCACACGCGGTTCCGAGCGCCGGAAGTAGACGTGCGTCGGGTCCTCGGTCCCCTCCGCGAAGGGTGCCAGCGCGATGCCGTCCAGCGTGTAGTGCAGCGGCTTGTCCGGGACCGGGGTGAGGGAGGGCAGCAGGTCGCCGGAGAGGCCGGCGTTGCCGTACAGCCCGAACCGCACGGCGTCCGGCCCCGGCCGGCGGGCGACCAGGTTGACCGGACCGTAGAACAGGGCCTGCAGGGCGGGGTCGTCGAGGGCCCGCTCCACCCGCAGCCGGAAGGGCACGGAGATCCGTACGGTGTCACCCTCGCGCCAGGTCCGCGCGACGCCGAAGTAGCGGCCGGGGACCGGAGCGCCGGGCACGGCACGCCCGTTGACGGTCACCCGGAAGCCCGCGGTCGCCCAGGACGGCACCCGCAGCAGCAAGGTGAAGGAGGCCCGGCCGCCGCCGATGGTGAGTGTGCTGCCCTGTTCCTCCGGGTAGCGGGTGGTCTGTGTGACCGTGACGCCCTTCTCGGCCCAGGTCAGCCGGGAGGCGCTGTAGAGGTTGACGTACAGGGCGGACCCGTCGGCCTTCGCGAAGTACACCGAGTCCTGGTACTTGGTGGCGCTCTCCATGCCGGTGCCCTCGCAGCAGGTCGTCCCCTGCTTGGGCGTGTAGTCGCGCACATGGCCGGGTGTCAGCCCGATGAAGTAGGTGACCAGCGGCTTCTCCGCGTCCGGCCGGTCCTGCCTGGAGCCGAGCACCTGGTTGAACAGGGCCCGCTCGTAGTAGTCCATGTACGCCGGGTCCTGCTCGTGGAAGAACAGCGTCCGGCTCAGCTTGAGCATGTTGTACGCGCAGCACGTCTCGGCGGTGGTGTCGGTGATCGTGCCCGCGATCATGTCGCGGGCCTTCCAGAACTCGCCGCTGCTGGTGCCGCCGATCGCGTACATCCGGTGGGGTACGACCATGCCCCAGAAGTTCTTCGCGGCCGTGAGGTAGCGCTCCTCGCCCGTCTCGTCGTGCAGCCGCACCAGGCCCGTGAAGATCGGGATGTGCTGGTTGGCGTGGAGTCCTTCGAGGACGTCGGTGTTCGCCGCGCAGGCGTCGATGAGCCGGTCCAGGTCGAACAGCTTGGCGAGAGCGAGGTGTTCGGCCCGTCCGGTGATCGCGTGCAGATCGCAGATCGCCTCGACGATGCCGCCGAACTCCCCGCTGGAGAACAGCCCCCACATCCGCTGCAGGGTGGCCGCCGGCAGCACGGACAGCCGCGCGTGCATCCAGTCGCACATGCCGGACGCGAGATCGAGCGCCCGGTCGTCGTCCGTGGCGAGGTACGCGTCCAGCAGCCCCCTGAGGATCTTGTGCGCGGTGTAGTACGGCGCCCACACGCGGGTGTAGTCGCTGCCGGTCATCGACTCCAGTTCGATGAACTGCGTCTCCGGGTACGCGGCGAGGAAGCCGGGATGGCTCGGCGCGCCCCACGTGCGGCGCAGGGTGGCGTCCAGGCCCCGGCCGGAGGCGTCGGCGAACGTCGCCCCGGCCGTCTCGTCGAAGGCGTACGACGCCAGATCGCCCCGGCCGGCCGAGGCGTCGGCGGCACGGCGGCCCTGCAACTCCGTGATCTCGTCGGCGGTCAGCGCCCGCGCATGGATGTTGACGTCCTCGAACGCGCCCGCGAACACCGGATCGGCGGGGAAGTCGGAGCGCCCCAGCCAGTTGTTGGTGAGGGTGCCGAGCGCGGCCGGGGTCAGCGTGATGCCCGTGCTCCGGGCCACGGCGGTGCCGTCGACGTAGAGGGTGCCGGTGCCGTCGGCGAGGGTCACCGCCAGATGGCTCCACTCGCCGACCGGCAGCGGCGCGGTGCCGTCGAGGCCCTGCTCGCCGCCCGGCCCCGACGTGGTGACGGCGAACCGCGGCACCCCGTTCGCGTTGCGGGCGGCCAGATACAGATAGCGGGTGGTGTCGTCGCCGAAGTCGAAGACCCTGGCCCAGGCGGCGTCGTGCGCGGGGCGCACCCACGCGGACAGGGTGAGTGCGGGGGAGCCGGCGAGGACGGCCGCCGGAAGGTCCACGTACTGGTACGAGCCGCGCGCGTTCTCCGCCGCACGGCCGAACCGTCCCTCCACGCTCAGCACGGCCGGGGCGCGGCGCAGCGCCTCCCGTACCTCGGTCAGGGCCCTGACCACGGTGGCGATCCGGTCCGCGAAGACCTGCTCGCCGGTGCCGCGGTACGCCTGCGCCAGCATGGTCAGGAAATGGCCGGTGTAGTGGCCGCGCAGATTGCCGTTGGCCTCCCCGTCCAGCCCCTCCCAGCCGCCGGGCGCGACCGCGCCCCGGGTGGACAGGCCGGCGTTGGCGCGGAAGACCTGGAGCAGCCGGTTCACGTCGTAGCCACGGGCGTGGTCGAGCATCAGCCGCCGTTTGCCGGCGAAGACGCCCGGTCCGAGTGTCACGTCCTCCAGCCCGAACGGCCGTACGGTCCACGCCGCCGGCACACCGGAAGCGGCGGCCGGCGCGGCGGGTGCGGCGACGGCGCGCCCGGTGGTCGCGGCGGAGACCGCGGTCGCCGTCAGGGCGGCTGCCTGGAAGAGGGTTCGTCTGGAGAGGGGCCGTGCCATGGAATGCTCCTCTGTTCGGTATAGCGAACGCTGTACGAACGATCGACCAGACGATAGGGAGGGGACGGAAAGGCGTCAACGGTGCGGGAGCGATCGGTTCCGGACGTTCGCCGAGGACGCGCGGACGGCGGGAGCCGGTCAGGAGCGCCGGGCGGAGTCCATCAGCCAGGCGTGCGCGGCCCGCGCCGTGAACTCCGCCTGTCCGCCGCGCAGCAGCAGACCGGCGGTGGCGAACTCGGGCGCGTCGGCCTGGGCGGCGACATAGGGGACGGCGACGCAGCGCATCCCGGCCGCGTGCGCCGCCGCGGCGCCCGGGGCCGCGTCCTCGACCACCACGCAGTCGGCCGGGTCCGCTCCGATCCTGCGGGCCGCCTCCAGGAAGATGTCCGGGGCCGGCTTGCCCCGCGCCACCTCGTCGGCCGACACGACGGTGCGCAGATACGCGTCCAGGCCCGTGCCGGCCAGGATCGCCCCGATGGCGACGGGCGAGGAACCGGAGGCCACGGCCATCGGCACGCCCTCGGCCGCCAGCAGCTCGACGAACGCCCGCATCTCCGGGTACACCCGCGTCGAGGCGCCGGCCAGCTTCAGGTAATGGCGGTCCTTGACCGCGAGCAGCTCCTCCACCGGGGCGGACAGGCCGTACCGCTCCCGCCAGTCGGCGAGCGTCTCCCGGGTGCTGATCCCCACGTAGCGCTCGTGTTCGGCCCAGGAGAAGTCCGGCACCCCGTACTCGGCGAGGGTCCGCCGGCCCGCCTCGTAGTAGTTCGGCTCGCTGTCCACGAGCGTTCCGTCGAGATCGAAGACGACCGAGAGGGTGCCGAAGGTGCTCATGGGGTCCAGGATGACAGGGCTCACTTCCGTGCCGTCCGGCCGATCGACTCCACCAGCGGCAGCAGCCGGTGCGGGACGCGCTCACGCAGCGCCACCTCGGTGCGGGTGCGGACCACGCCGGGCAGGCTGATCAGCTTCTGGACCACGTCCTCCAGGTGCGCGTTGTCGCGCGCCACCACCCGGGCCAGCAGATCGCCGCCGCCCGTGGTGGAGAACGCCTCGACGATCTCCGGTACGGCGGCCAGCGCGTCACCCACCTCGTCCAGGTGCCCCTGGGTGACCTCGATGTGCACGAACGCGAGGACGGGATGGCCCAGCGCGGCGGGGGAGAGGGCGGGGCCGGTACCGGTGATCACGCCCTCGCGCTCCATCCGGTCCAGCCGGGCCTGGAGAGTGCCGCGGGCCACCCCGAGGACGCGGGCGTACTCCCGCACGCTGGTGCGCGGCTGCTCCAGCAGCAGCCGCAGGATGCGGGTGTCGAGCTCGTCCACGGCCATGGGATCCGAAGTGTCCCCGTATCGGCCATTGGCACTTCGACGGCCGTAGGAATGCCGCGAACACTGTACCAATGGCTTACTCCCACAAGAGTCGGTTGAGCCACTGGTGGAAGAGATGCTGATATGGAGGGGTCGATGGCGCTGCGGACCCCGCGGCGCCTTTTTCGTGCCACGGCGCACACCAACGAGTTCCCAGGGGGCGGTACGTGCTGAAGAGGGTGTTCATGGCTCCGGACCCGGGCCGGATCCGGCTGCGCTTCGCGGCGCGGGCCGTGCTCGGCATCGGGCTGGCCGTAGTCGTCTGCGGCCTGGCCGGGCACTCGCTCACCGGCGCCGTCACCGGCGGGCTCGCCGCGCTGCTCGCCCTGTTCACCGTCACCGACGCCACCGTCCGCGGGCAGGCCGTCACCACGGCGCTGCTGCCCGCCGTCGGCCTGCCGGTGCTCGCCGCCGCGGCCGTGCTGCAGGACCACCCGGTCGCCCGTGACCTCACCTTCCTCGCCGTGGTCGGACTCGGCGTGTACGCGCGGCGCTGGGGCCCGCGCGGCCACAGCCTCGGCGTCTTCGCCTTCATGACCTACTTCGTGGCGCAGTTCCTGCACGCGAGGACCGCCCAGCTCCCCGAGCTGTACGCCTCCGTCCTGCTGTCCGTGCTCGCCGCCGCCACGGTGCGCTTCGGACTGTGGTGCTACGAGCGCCGGCTGCCCCCGGCCGTCGTACCGGCGCCGCCCGCCGGCACCGGGCTGGCCCGCGTGACCACCCGCCAGGCGGTCCAGGCGACCGCCGGCGCGGGCTTCGCCCTGGTCGTGGGCCAACTGGTGTCCGGGCAGCGCTGGTACTGGGCCGTCGGCGCCACCTGGTGGGTCTTCGTCAACACCACCTCGCGCGGCGAGACCCTGGTACGCGGCTTCCGCCGGGTGCTCGGCACCGTCATCGGCATCGGGCTCGCGCTCTTCGTCGCCGTCCCCGCACACGGGGACGGGCCGCTGACCGCACTGGTCGTCGCCGTCGCCGTCTTCGGCATCTTCTACACGGCCGCCGTGTCCTACACCTGGATGATGCTCTGGGTGACGGTGCTCGCCGCCATGCTCTACGGCCTGCTGGGCGTGCTCACCCCCGATCTGCTGGCACTCCGGCTCGTGGAGACCGCCGTCGGCGCGCTCGGCGCCGTGCTGGCGGTGGCGTTCGTCCTGCCCGTGACCACGCACAGCATCACCGACGCCTGGATCCAGCGGGCCCTGCGCTGCGTCCACGCGTGCACCGCTCAGGCGGCCGTACGGCTGGCCGGGACCGCGGACGCAGACCCGGCGCCGGTGGTGGCGGAGCTGGAACAGCTGCTCGCCCGGGTACGGCTCTCGGTCGCCCCGCTGGTGCATCCGCTGAACCCCATGCTCGGCCGCAAGCGGCGCGCCCGGCGGGTGCTCGCCCTGCTCGACGACTGCGCCCGGGAGGTCCGCGGCCTCGTCGCCGTCGCCGCCGACCCGGAGGCCTCGCACGACGCCCGGCTGGCCGCCGCCTGCTGGCGCGTCGAGGCCGCCGTCGAGGCGCTCACCGGCGGCCGGGACATCGCCGTACGGACCTCCCCGGCCGGGACGGAACCCGCCCTGGCCCATCTGCACGGTCTGGAACGCGCCCTCGCCGAGCTGGCCGCGCCGCTGCGGGCGCCGTCCGGCTCCCCGCTGGTCGGGGCCTGACGCAGCGGACGCACCGGGCGGACCTTTGGTCTAGACCTGACGTGACCGACTGCTACCGTCACCCCGGTCGGCATCGGACGAGAGGGGACAGCCGTGGCGGACGGCAGACGGCGGGCGTTCATCGGGTCGTTCACGGCGGCGGGAGGCCCGGGCATCGTCACCGCGGCCGTCACCCCCGGCAGCGGCGCACTGACCGTCCTGAGCACCGTGGACGTCGTACCCGACCCGTCCTACCTGGCCCTGTCGTCCGACGGCCGCATGCTGTACGCGGTCAGCGAGACGGCCGAGGGCGCCGTGGCCGCGTTCCGCGTGACCGCGTACGGGCCGCGGCCGGCCGGGCGACAGGTGCGGGTGGACGGCAGCGGGCCGACCCACCTCAGCCTCTTCGCCGGACACGTCCTCACCGCGAACTACGGCTCCGGCAGCGTCAGCGTCGTCCCCGTCCGCCCGGACGGCGGCCTCGCGCCGGTGTCCGGGGTGTTCCGGCACAGCGGCTCCGGCCCTCATCCGCAGCGCCAGCAGGGCCCGCACGCCCACCAGGTGCAGCCCGACCCGAGCGGCCGCTGGGCGGTCGGCGTCGACCTCGGCACCGACTCGGTACGGGTCTGCACCCTGGCCGACGGCGTGCTCGCACCGCACCGGGAGATCGCCCTGCGCCCCGGCTCGGGCCCGCGGCACCTGGCCTTCCACCCGGACGGGACGTACGCGTACGTCCTCAACGAACTCAGCCCCACCCTCGTCGTCTGCCGCTGGGACGCCGCCGACGGCGCGCTCAGACCGCTCGCCGAGATCCCGGTCCTGCCCGGTGTCCCGGCCGGCGACGCCTATCCGTCCGGGGTGGCCGTCTCGCCCGACGGCCGCTTCGTGTGGACCGCGACCCGCGGCGAGGACGCCCTGTCGGTGTTCGCGGTCGAGGGGGAGGGCAAGGCGCTGACCCCGCTCACCACCGTCCCCTGCGGCGGTCGCTGGCCCCGCGCGATCACCGTCTCCGACGGCGTCCTGTACGTCGCCAACGAACGCTCCGGGGACGTGACCTGGTTCGCGCTCGACCCGGACACGGGAGTGCCGCGGCGCGCCGGCTCGGTCCCGGTGCCCGCGGCGTCCTGCGTGGTCACCGGCTGACCGGAGCCCGAGGAGACATGACGAAGGGCCCGCTCCGGTGCGTGGAGCGGGCCCTTTCGGCGTCGTGCGGGAGCCGGCCGGGTCAGTGGGCCGGGGTGCTCTGCGCCTGCTGCGGGGCGATGCCCAGCGCGGTCGTGTACTTGGCCAGCGCCAGCTTGCCGATCGCCGGGTACGGGCCGAGCGCCTCGGCGGCGGAGCACTCCGCCTCCTTCGCGGCCTCCTCGATCAGGCTCGCGTCGATCTCCGGGCCGATCAGGTACGGCGCGAGCGCCAGCTGCTGCGAACCGGAGCCGCGCAGCTGCTCGGCCACGGAGGCGATGGAACCCTCCTGGTCCAGGGCCGCCGCCATCACCGGCACGGCGAGGCGCGCGGCGAGCAGCATGCCGGTGATCCCGGCCGCCTGCACGGCCTCGTCACCGCCCACGGAGGCCAGGATGATGCCGTCCGCCGCGGTCGCCACGGTGAACAGACGGGCACGGTCGGCGCGGGCCAGACCGGCCTCGGACAGCCGCACGTGCAGCGCCTCGGCGAGCAGCGGGTGCGGGCCCAGCACATCGGTCAGCTCGGCGGCGACACGGCTGTCCATCACGGCCTGGCGGACCTGGCGCAGCAGCGCGCTGTCCGGACCGGCGAGCAGCGGTACGACGACGGCGACGGGGCCGTCGGGCTCCTTGACGTCCATGCCGGCGGCGCGGGCCTGCTCGAAGCGGGCGGTGCGCTCCTCGGCCGCGTACGCGAGGACGGACCGCAGCGTCGGGAATTCCTCGTCGTCACCGTCGAGGTAGCCGATCCGGGCGTCCAGACCGGGCAGCTCGGAACGGGCGATGCTCACGACCTCTTCGGCGAGCGAGCGGGTGGCACTACTGGGCGCACCCGGCACGGCGAGGACGAGCGCGGGCGCGTCCTCGGGAGCCACCAGCGGCTCGGGACGGCGGTGCCGCCCCGGCTGACGGGGTCGCGGCATTCGTACTGGCAGGCCGGACGCGGGCCCAGTGGGGGTGCTCATGTTGCCGCATGTTAGTGGTTTCCCGGGCTCCCCTGTTCGGGGAGGGTGCGAGTGAGCGGTATCCGTCCGGTTTTGTCTGATGAGTCACGTACGGACGTCGGCCGCGCGGGTGACGTCCTCACCTGCCGGGCTCGTCATGTACAGCATCTTCTCGTCGCCCGGAAGGGCGAACGAGCCGGCGGTGAGGTCCTCCGCGATACGGACCGCCCCGTGCAGGGGGTCCCCTTCGGCCATGATCCGCCGCGCCCCCGGCAGCCGCTCGGCCAGCTCCTCGTCCAGGGGGTCGAGCAGCACGGCACCCATCCGGAACAGACCACCGGTGAGACCGACCACGGGCTCGCCCGCCGCCGGGCACACGGCCGCGGCGGAGCCGGCCATGTGCCGGGCCGCGGCCCGCAGCACCGCCACGGCGACGGGATCACCGTCGGACGCGCACTCGCCCACCCGGGGAGCGAAGGAGGCGAGCACGGCCGGCCGGTCGGTCCGCGGATACAGCCGGCCGGGCAGCCCGGCCGCCGGGCCGAACAGGTCCTCGGCGCTCGCCAGCAGCCGCGCGGAGCCGCCCTCCCGCCCGTCGTGCGCGCGCAGCGCCGCCTCCAGCCCGGCCCGTCCGATCCAGGCGCCGCCGCCGCAGTCGCCCAGCAGGTGCCCCCAGCCGTCCGCCCGGCGCCAGCCGGTCAGATCGGTGCCGACCGCGATCACCCCCGTACCGGCGGCGATCACGGCACCGGGCCGCGCCCCGAGGGCACCGACGTACGCGGTGACGGCGTCGGCGGCCAGCACCACCCGCCGCACACCCAGCTCACGGCCGAGCGCCCCCGGCAGCTCCGCGCGCAGCGCGTCTCCCAGACTGGCCAGCCCGGCGGCCCCGACGACGGCCGCCTCCACCCCCTCGACCCCGGCCTCCGCGCACAGGGCCCGCGCCATCGGGACCAGCTGCTCCATGAGGTGCCCCGGGTCGAGGCCCCGGGTCCCCGTCCGCACCGGTTCCCCGGAGGCGCCCCGGGCCAGTGGCCCGCGCCCGCCGGCCCCGACGACGACCCGCAGACCGGAGCCCCCGGAGTCCACGGCGAGGAAACCGGGCCCGGTCACGGCAGGCGCCAGTCCACCGGTTGGCCGCCCTGGCGGATCAGCAGGTCGTTGGCCCGGCTGAACGGGCGGGAGCCGAAGAAACCGCGGTCGGCGGACATCGGCGACGGGTGGGCCGACTCCACCGCGGGCAGATCGCCCAGCAGGGGACGGCAGTTGCGGGCGTCCCGTCCCCACAGGATGGAGACCAGGGGCTTGCCCCGGCCGGCCAGGGCCCGTATCGCCTGCTCGGTGACCTCCTCCCAGCCCTTGCCGCGGTGGGCGCCCGGCTTGCGCGGGGCCGTCGTCAGCGCCCTGTTGAGCAGCAGCACGCCCTGCTGGGACCACGGCGTGAGGTCACCGTTCGACGGCTGGGGCAGTCCCAGGTCGGTGTTCAGCTCCCGGAAGATGTTGATGAGGCTGCCCGGCAGCGGCCGCACCTCGGGCGCGACCGAGAACGACAGTCCCACCGCGTGTCCCGGTGTGGGGTACGGGTCCTGCCCGACGATCAGAACGCGTACCTCGTCGAAGGGCTGCTGGAAGGCGCGCAGGACGTTCGCTCCGGCCGGGAGGTAGGTGCGTCCCGCGGCGATCTCCGCGCGCAGGAAGTCCCCCATTCCGGCGATCCGTTCGGCCACCGGCTCCAGGGCCTTCGCCCAGCCCGCTTCGACGATTTCATTCAAGGGTCGTGGTGCCACGGGCGTCACCTTACTGCCGTGACGGCGGCGGAGATCAACCAGTGGCCAGGACCGGACGGGGCCCTCATACGGCTCATGTGGTTCATGTGGTTCATGCGACGACCGCAGCCCGTACGCACAGCACGTCCGGCAGGTGCGACGCCAACTGCCGCCAGCTGTCGCCGTCGTCGGCGGACGCGTACACCTCGCCGTTGCGGTTGCCGAAGTAGACGCCCGCCGGGTCCGCGCCGTCGTGGCACATCGCGTCGCGCAGCACCGTGCCGTAGTGGTCCTCCCGCGGCAGCCCCGCCGTGAGCGGCTCCCAGCTCCTGCCCGCGTCCGCCGTCCGGAAGACCCGGCAGCGCCGGTCGGCCGGCACCCGGTCGGAGTCGGCGTTGATCGGGAACACGTACGCCGTGTCACCGCGACGGGGATGGGCCACCACCGTGAAGCCGAACGTCGACGGCAGGCCCTCGCCGATGTCCGTCCAGCTTCCGCCCGCGTCGTCGCTGCGGTACACACCCCAGTGGTTCTGCAGGTACAGCCGGTCCGGGTTCGCCGCGTCCCGGGCGACCTTGTGCACGCACTGCCCGAACTCCGGATTCGGGTCCGGCAGGAACACCGCGGACACCCCGGAGTTGGACGGGACCCAGCTCGCGCCGCCGTCCAGGGTGCGGAACACGCCCGCCGCCGAGACGGCCACCGTCACGGCGCGCGGATCACAGACGTCGGTCAGCACGGTGTGCAGCCCCTCACCACCGCCGCCGGGGACCCACTTCGCCCGCGTGGGGTGCTCCCACAGCGGCCGGACCAGTTCGAAGGTCTCCCCGCGGTCCTCCGAGCGGTACAGCGCGGCCGGTTCCGTCCCCGCGTACACCACGTCCGGTTCGGCCTCGGACGGGTGCAGCTGCCAGACCCGCTCCAGCGAAGCCCCCGTGTCCTCGGGGAACCTGACGGCGGGCCGGGCCGGTTCGGTCCAGCTTCGGCCGAGGTCGTCGGAGTGGAACACCGAGGGGCCCCAGTGCGCGCTGTCCCCGCCGGCCAGCAGCCGCGGGCTCGCGCCACGGGTGTCGATGGCGATCGAGTACACGGCCTGCGCGTTGAAGTAGGGACTTTCGTCGAACTCCCAGGTGTCACCTCGCCGGCGCCCGATGAACAGGCCCTTTCGGGTGCCCACGGCGAGCAGTACCTCGGTCATGCCGATCACCTCCGCGACGTCTTCGTCGACGCCCTCGATCCAGGACACCGGCCAGTCTGCACCCCACCACTGACAGTCACCCCCCGGATCGGCGTCGTCGCAGGTCAGGTCCTGTGCGGGCGGGTACGGGGACGCCCGTGTGCGGTGGCCGGACGGCGGGGTCAGCCGCCGTCCGGCAGCGCGCGGCCGAGGATCGCGTCCAGGCCGGCCGACGCGGGCAGGGTGCCGAAGGCGTGTCCCCGGTCGCCGCCCAGCCGCGTCGCGCAGAAGGCGTCGGCGACGGCGGGCGGGGCGTGCCGGACGAAGAGGGAACTCGGGCGGCTCGGGGAGGGCTTCGGCGTCGGCGGGTCCACGCTCCGCGCGGCGCTCAGCCGGATGGTTGCCGCTGATGACCTGCGGAGTACGGACGTCGGCTACCGGTTCAGCGACCGGCTGCTCGAACGTCAGCGCCACCAGGGCGAGTCAGTGAAGCCGCGCACGCGCGAGCGGGACGGCGATCGGGAGCTGGTGGTGATCATCGCAACGGGCAGAACCCCGCCGAACGCGCGGACCTTCGCACCCCGTTAGCCGCCCTCCGGCTCGCCGAACTCCGCGAGGGCGGTGCGGCTGCGTCCTGCCCATGCGGAGTACCGGCGTGAGCTGACGGGGGAGGTGCGTGAAGTCGTACAGGGGCCGGTCAGCCGTGCGAGACGCCGCACGGGACGTCTCGTACGGCCGCTGCCCGTGGGGGGTTACTTGTAGGTGATGTCGGACGACGAGTACTTGCAGTACGTGCTGTCGGGGCCCGAGCCGTTGCTGCTCGGCTCGTCACCGTCGTCGTTGCCGATGTACTTCTGGCAGGGGACGATCTTCTTGCTGCTGTCCCCGATGATCGTGATGTTCCGCAGGGTCGCGCTGTCGCCGTAGTTGGTGTTGATGCCGGCGAGCCTGCTGCCCTTCCAGTTCACCTCGATGGTGTTGAGGTTGATCGTCCGCTTGTACTGGGTGGAGCAGTTGCCGCAGGAGCGGACGAAGGTGCCGAAGTTCTTGACCGCGAAGTTCGACACGTTCAGCGTTCCGGCGCCGTTGAACTGGAACACCTTGTCGCTGGCTTCCTTGGCGCCGCCGCCGCTGACGGTGTAGACCGACCCCGACGACGTGCCCTTGAACGTGGCGGCGTCCTCGCCGACGTCCTCCCACCAGACGTTCTGCAGCGTGCAGGAGCCCTTGCAGTGGATGCCGTCGGCGGCGGGGGCGCCCAGGATGACGTTCTTCAGGACCGCGCCGTTCGCCAGCTCCAGGATCGGGCCCTGGTCCTCGTCCTGGCTGCCGGAGCCCAGGTCGCCGGTGCCGTACAGGCGCTTCATCCCGTAGTCCGTGGTGCCGGACAGGGAGATGGTGGAGGAGACGCCCTGGCTGCCGTTGGCGGTCGGCCAGGTGGCGGCGCTCGCCGGGGAGGCGCCGGTAGTCATGACCATGCCAATCGAGAGGCCCAGGGTGGCGAGTGCGCCCGTCAGTGCGCGGGCATGTGGTCGTTTCGCGGAAGTCATGTCGTTCCTTCTGTCGTGGTGTGGGGGTGCGAGCCAGGTACGTGAACGACGTTCGTGATGGTGCGCGGCATGCCCGGTTCGTTGACGTGAGCGGGTCACGCTGCTGAACGGGAAACGTATGGGGTAAGCGCTTTCTAGTCAACGCCTCGCGGCGATCACATTCGGCCAGGAAAGGCCGACGCCGGTGGCCCGGGGCGCGAAGGGCACCCCGGGCCACCGGCGCGGTGGCGGTGCGGGCTCAGACCGAGCGGTGGTACTGGTCCGGCACGTGGACCTCGCCACCCAGTTCGCGGGCCGCGTGCCGGGCCCACGAGGGGTTGCGGAGCAGCTCGCGGCCGAGGAGCACCGCGTCCGCCTCGCCGTTGGCCACGATCTTCTCCGCCTGCTCGGCGTCGGTGATCAGTCCCACGGCGGCGACCGGCATCGGCGTCTCGCTCCGCACCCGCGCGGCGAAGGGAACCTGGTAGCCCGGCCCGGTCGGGATGCGGACGCCGGAGGCGTTGCCGCCGGTGGAGACGTCGAGCAGGTCGATGCCGTGGGCGTGCAGCTCGGAGGCGAAGCGGACGGTGTCGTCCGGGGTCCAGCCGGACTCCTCCAGCCACTCCGTGGCCGAAACGCGGAAGAACAGCGGCTTGTCGTCCGGCCACTCCTCGCGCACGGCGTCCACCACCTCGAGCGCGAACCGCGTCCGGTTCTCGTACGAGCCGCCGTAGGCGTCGGTGCGGTGGTTGGAGTGCGGGGACAGGAACTCGTTGATCAGGTAGCCGTGGGCGCCGTGGATCTCGGCGATCTCGAACCCGGCGGCGAGCGCGCGGCGCGCGGCGGCGCGGAACTGTTCGACGATCTCATGGATCTGTTCGACGGACAGCTCGTCCGGCACCGGGTGCCGCTCGTCGAAGGCGACCGCGCTCGGAGCCACCGGCTGCCAGCCGTGGGCGTCCGGCCCGGCGGGCGCGCCGCCCTTCCAGGGCCGCTCGGTCGACGCCTTGCGTCCGGCGTGCGCGAGCTGGACGGCGGGGACGGTGCCCTGCGACACGAGGAAGCGGGTGATCCGGCGGAACGCCTCCACCTGGGTGTCGTTCCAGATGCCGAGGTCGTACGGGGAGATCCGGCCCTCCGGTGACACGGCGGTGGCCTCGACGACGATCAGGCCCGTGCCGCCGGCCGCGCGGGCCGCGTAGTGCGCGAAGTGCCAGTCTCCGGGCGCGCCGGTCCCGGGCCCCTCGGGCGCGGCCGAGTACTGGCACATCGGCGGCATCCACACCCGGTTGGGGATGGTCACGTCGCGCAGGGTGTAGGGCTGGAACAGCGTGCTCACGGCGGGCTCCGTTCGGCGGGGACCAGGGGAGGGGTCGGCTCGTACGATAGGCATCGTAGTACGGGAGATGTCAAACTACGATGCCTTTCGTACAATGAGGTTTCCCGGACCGCACCTGGAGCCGCCGTGACGACCGCCGCCCCCGCACCCAGCAGCCGCGATCTGCCGCATCCGGCGCGCGAGGAGATCCGGCTGGAGGGCGTGCTGCACGCGCTCTCCGACCCGGTACGGCTGCGGATCGTCCGCGAACTCGCCGCCGAGGATGTCGAGCTGACCTGCTCGCAGTTCGACCTGCCGGTCACCAAGTCCACCACCACGCACCACTTCCGGGTGCTGCGCGAGAGCGGCGTGATCCGGCAGATCTACGAGGGCACCGCCAAGATGAACGGCCTGCGCCGGTCCGACCTGGACGACCTCTTCCCGGGCCTCCTCGACTGCCTGCTCACCGCCGCCGCCCACCAGTCCCTTCGCCAGGACACCGGCTGACCCGGCCACCGCCCGGCGGCTCGCCCACCGGCACCCCGGCCCGCTGCCGGCCGCCCGCCTGGCGTGCGGGTTTCCGCCCGGGACGATCGCTCGTCGGTGCGTGCGGGAACCGGGGCTCTCGGGAGGTGGCGCCTGTCGGCGTGCGGGGGTCCGCCTGACGGGGCAGTGCCCACCGGAGTCCGGTCCGCCCGGCGTCGAGGACCGGCGCGCTCTTTGTTGCCAGAGGCCGCGTGGGCCGTTGCCGGCTGTGTGCGGGGGCAGGTCCGGGGGCGAGCTCGCCGGTGGCCGTGGCGGCCCGGGATCCCGCGCGGTGGCGTCCGTGCGAGTGCGGGCGTACGGCGGGCATGCCGCGGGCGTCGGAGAGCACCGGCGCGGGGTCCACGCGCGTGCGGGCGTGCGCGTGGCGGAGTCCGGCTCCCGGCGGCACCGGCCGGGCCCGCTCCAGCGGGCCGGCGGTCGTCCGTGACCCCGGCGCGGTCACGGGCCGGCCGCGCGGGCCGCGGCCAGGAGGGATTCCCAGTCGGGGAGTTTGACGGTGCTCCGGCCCAGGGAGGCGCCCAGTTCCGCCTCGGCGTGTTCGATCGCCTGCCAGCCCGTCCACGCGACCGGTTCGACGCCCTCGGCCCGCAGTGCCGCCAGCGGGTCGCCGGGGAGGTCGCGGTCCGTGAGGAAGGGCGCGTCCCGCAGCAGGGAGGTCACCGTCTCCTTCGCACAGGGCCGGTTGGTGCCGATGACGCCCGTCGGGCCCCGTTTGATCCAGCCCGCCACGTACTCGCCCGGAGCGACGGCGCCCTCCCGCAGCACCCGCCCGGCGAGATGCGGAACCGTACCGCCGGCCGCGTCGAACGGCAGCCCCTCCAACCGCACCCCGCGGTACCCCACCGAGCGCAGCACCAACTGCGTCTCGACGTCCTCGAACCGCCCCGTGCCCGTGACGCCGCCGTGTCCGTCCGGCACCGTCCGCTCGAAACGCACCGCGCCCACCCTGCCCTCCCGGGCGATCAGTTCGGCCGGACGGAGGAAGAAGCGCAGCCGGATCAGCCGCCGGGCGCCCGGCACCGGCGCCCCGGCCCAGCCGCGCAGCACCTCGACGTTGCGGCGCTGTGGGGCGGGCAGCGCGGACGGGTCCGTGTACGCGGGGTCCTGGGCCGCCTCGGCCGGGTCCACGGAGAGGCCGGTGTCCGGCAGGGTCCCCAGTTCGCGCAGCTCCTTGGTGGTGAAGCGGGCCTGGGACGGGCCGCGCCGGCCCACCATGTGGACGCGGTCCACCCGGCTCGACGCGAGTGCGGTCAGGGCCGCGTGCGGCATGTCGGTCGGACTCAGCTCCGTAGCGTCCCGGGCCAGCATGCGCGTCACGTCCACGGCGACGTTCCCCATCCCGATGACCACCGCCGACCGCACCCCGCGCAGGAAACCGTCGTCGACGGCGTCCGGATGCGCGCTGTACCAGGACACGAACTCCGTCGCCGACCAACTGCCCGGCAGCTCCTCGCCCGGGATGCCCAGCCGCCGGTCCGTGGCGGCGCCCACGCAGTACACCACCGCGTGGTAGAGCTCCCGCAGCCGCGCGACCGGCACCCCGCCCGGCCCGACCGGCACCCCGCCGAGGAAGCGCACGCGCTCGTGCTCCAGGACCGCGCGGAGGGTGTTCTGCAGGGACTTGATCTTCTCGTGGTCCGGCGCCACGCCGTAGCGGACCAGGCCGTACGGACACGGCAGCCGGTCCAGGACGTCCACGCGCACCCGGGCGTCCTGCTGGACGAGGCTCTGGGCGGTGTAGCACCCGCTCGGCCCGGAACCGATGACGGCGACACGCAGCACGGCGGAACTCCTCACCCCGGGGGATCGACAGGAGATCGCTGATGCCTCCAGCATGGCACCGTCCGCGCTCCGCTGACAGGGTGCCGTCCACCGCCCGGGGCGCGTGTTCTACCGAGGGAAACTGATCACGCGGTTACGTTGCGTGTGTGTTCGAGGCATCTTTTCTTCATCTTTCCGATCGCTCTCCGGCGGAGGGTGCGGTGTCCGTGCGGCCCGCGTGGGAGGTGCGGGAGGGGGAGCGGGCGACCCGGTGGCTCCATGTGCGGCTGGCCTTCGACGACGGGGCCCGCATCGACGCGCTGGCGACGGTGTGCGAGGGGTGGGTCTGCGTCGAGGACGTACGGGCCCGGCCCGCGCTGGCCCTGGAGGACCTCGCCCTGTTCGCCGACTGGATCGAGGCGCCGCTGGCGCGGGCCTGCGGCGCCGAGCCCGAGCCGGGTCCCGGCGACGAAACCGGTAGGGGCGCGCACCGGGAGCGGCCCGACCGGCCGAAGGGGCCGCAGGAGCACGGTCTCGTGGCGGGGGTGTACCGCGCGGCGCAGGAGCGGGGAGCCGATCCGGTCCTCGCCGTGATGGACGAGACCGGGTACAGCCGGCGCGGTGCGCTCAGGCTCATCGGCCGGACGCGCGACGCGGGACTGCTGCCCTCGCGGCACGTCCGGCGCTGAGCCGCCCCGTCGGGCGCCGGGCCGCCCCGTCGGGCGCCGGTCGCCGTCACGGCGTGCCGCGCTCCGTCACATCAGGTCGCGCATCCGGCTGATCTCGCTGGTCTGCTGGGCCACCACGTCGTCCGCCATCTCCTCCATCCGGATGTTGTTGCCCTGCCCCTTCAGCTCGGTGGACATGGTGATCGCCCCCTGGTGATGCGTGATCATCAGGGTGAGGAAGAGCTGGTCGAAGGCCTTGCCGTCGGCCGCGCGCAGTTGCTTCAGCTGGGCCTGTGTGGCCATTCCGGGCATCGTCGCGTGGTCGTGCCCGTGCCCGTCGTCCTGCTCCGCCTTGTCGTGGCCCTTCAGCCAGCCCTTCATCGCCTTGATCTCCGGCTGCTGTGCGGCGGCGATGCGCTCGGCCAGCTTGACGATCTTCGACGACTCGGCGCGGTCCGGCACCAGTTCGGTCATCTCCAGGGCCTGCGCGTGGTGCTGGATCATCATCCGGGCGTAGGACACGTCCGCCGAATTGGGGGAGTCGTCCTCGACGCGCTGCCGCTCCGCCTCCTCGGCCGACAGGGTCCGGTTGGCCTCCCCGGGCTCACCCGGCGCGATGACCGAAGGCCCGGCGGCGGCCGACCCGGTGTCGTCCGTGCCGGAGTCGCAGCCCACGAGCCCGAGTACGGCCAGAGCGGTCAGCCCGGCCGCGACGAGGGACACGCGTGACGCACGGCGGTAGTGCACAAGGACCTCCTGTGGCAGGGGGGTTGCAGGACACCTCGTGAGTGTCGACGACCGTCCTAGCACGCTTCCGCGCGTCAGTGATCAAAAAACTTCATTGCAAGTGTGTTGCCCCCTGTTGGTATGTGCATGCCCACGACGATACTGCCGGTGCGAAAACCGTTCCGACGTGAACGGAACCAGGGAGGAAAACAGTGATCCTGTTGAGCGTTTCCCGAACCCGGCGCAGACGACTGGGAGTCGCCGCGGCGGCCGGCGGACTGCTGGCCGCGCTGCTCACCGCCGCGCCGGCCGCGGCGATCCCCGACCCCGGGGACTCGCCGGCCGCCGAGAAGGAGGTCTCGCGCAGTGCCCGGGCCGAGGCGCGCGAGGCCGTCCAAAGCGGGGAGATACCCGGCCAGGACGAGGTCGTCCACTCCGACAACATCCGGCACGTGGCCAACATCCCCAAGGACGCGCTGTCCGGCACCAACTCGGACCTGGCCTTCCAGGGCCGGTACGCCTTCGCGGGCAACTACGACGGCTTCCGCATCTTCGACATCAGCAACCCGAAGGCGCCGAAGACGGTGGCCCAGGTGCTGTGCCCCGGCTCGCAGAACGACATCTCCGTCTCCGGCGACCTGCTGTTCCTGTCCACCGACTCCTCGCGCAGCGACAGCAGTTGCAACAGCACCACCCAGCCGGCGACCGAGAAGTCCTCGTGGGAGGGCATGAAGGTCTTCGACATCAGCGACAAGCGGAACCCGCGCTATGTCGCCGCCGTCGAGACCGCCTGCGGCTCGCACACCCACACGCTGGTGCCCGAGCGCAAGAACGTCTACGTCTACGTCTCGTCGTACTCGCCGAACGCGGCCTACCCCGACTGCCAGCCGCCGCACGACGGCATCTCGGTGATCAAGGTGCCGCGCAAGGCCCCGCACGAGGCGGCGCTGGTCGGCTTCCCGGTGCTGTTCCCGGGTGAGGGCCCGGACGGCGGCGGCAACCCCGGCGGGCCCACCAACCCGGGTGTCTCCAAGACCACCGGCTGCCACGACATCACCGTGCTGCCGTCGAAGGACCTGGCCGCCGGCGCCTGCATGGGCGACGGCATCCTGTTCTCCATCAAGGACCCCGAGCGGCCCAAGGTGATCGACCGGGTGCAGGACAACGTCAACTTCGCGTTCTGGCACTCGGCGACCTTCAACCAGAAGGCGAACAAGGTCGTCTTCACCGACGAGCTGGGCGGCGGTGGCGGCGCCACCTGCAACGCGGAGATCGGCCCGAACCGCGGCGCGGACGGCATCTACGACATCGTCGGCAAGGGCGACCGGCAGAAGCTGGTCTTCCGCAGCTACTTCAAGATCCCCCGCCACCAGGCGGACACCGAGAACTGCGTGGCCCACAACGGCTCGCTGATCCCGGTCAAGGGCAAGGACCTGATGGTCCAGGCCTGGTACCAGGGCGGCGTCTCCGTCTGGGACTTCACCGACTCCTCGAAGCCGAAGGAGATCGCCTACTTCGAGCGCGGCCCGATCTCCACGGACCATCTCGTCACCGGCGGCTCCTGGTCGGCGTACTACTACAACGGCTACATCTACTCGAACGACATCGCCAAGGGCTTCGACGTCCTGAAGATCGACGACCGGCGTACGGACCCGGCCCGCCGGGTCCACCTGCGTGAGCTCAACACGCAGACCCAGCCGGACTACTTCGACTGAGCGTCCGGCTCCGTCGCGAAGAACCGGGCCATGTCCGCCCGGTCCTTCCCACACGTCCCGCCGGGCACCTCGGTGTCCGGCGGGACGCCCATCTCCCAGTCGAGCCGGTAGCGCTTGAACAGCTCCGCGCGCAGCACCGGGACCGGCATGGGCGCGCCCGGCATCAGCGCCGCGTACACGGCACCCATCAGCAGGGCGCGCAGCATCGGATAGTCCGTGTCGACGTCGTGGGAGCCGTGCCGGGCGACGGTGTCGCCGAGCAGCTCCGCCAGCCGCCGCTGCTCGGGACAGGGCAGGAAACCCTCGGCCTGCAGCAGTCCGGCCATGTGCTGGCGCATCAGGATCGGCCGGTCCCGCGCCAGGCCCAGGATCGCGTCGATGGCCCGTGCCATCCGCTCCCGGCCGTCCTCGGTGTGCGGCTCCCGCTCCAGGGCCTCCTCCAGGGTGCGGTGCATCAGCCGGTGCACGGCGGACTGCACGAGCCGGCGCTTTCCCGGGAAGTAGTACGACACCAGGCCCCGCGCGGAGCCCGCCCGGTCGGCGATGTCACCCAGCGTCGTGGCCTCGTACCCGTGCTCGTCGACCAACTCCACGGCGGCGTGCAGGAGCCGCTCCTTCGAACGCCTCCGCAACTCTTCATTGACCAGGGCGCTGCGCGGGGACATGCTGGACTCCTGCGTTGACTGGCTGACAGCCAACTATACTCAGCGCGTCCGGTGAGGCCCCTTGGCGGGCCTCTCCGGGTTGCCGTTCACCTCGGGCGACGCGGGGGATCGTCCGAGGTGAACGGTCTTGTTCGCGGCGAGAGCGTCCTCGGGCCACCGGTCCGGGGGTGCCCGGGATCACCGGTGCGCCGGACACCGCCGCCGGTGGACCGCCACGGCCACCGCCACCACCAGGGCGCCGATCAGCCAGCCGCCGAGGACGTCCGTGGGCCAGTGGACGCCGAGCCAGACCCGGGTGAGGCCGACACCGGTCACCGAGAGGACCGCCACGGCCAGCGCCGTACGCCACAGGACGCGGCCCACTCCATGACGGTGCAGCAGCCACAGCAGCAGGCCGCAGACGACCGTCGCGGTCATGGCGTGCCCCGACGGGAACGCCGCGTAGTGCGCGGAGTCCACCGGGTCGGGCCAGACCGGGCGGGCGCGGTCCAGCGCGGCCTTCAGTCCCTGCTGCACCGCCGTTCCGACGGCGACCGTGAGCACCAGCCAGAGCGCCGTCCAGGGGGCCGCGTACCGCCGGACGAGCAGCACCGCCGCCACACCGCACAGCACCCGCATCGTCCACGGGTCCCAGACCCAGTCCGTCAGGATGCGGGACGTCTGCGTCAGCCCCCGCTCCTCGACCGCCCAGCGGTGAGTGGTGCGGGCGACGTCGGCGTCCAGTTCGAGCAACGGGCGCCACTCGACGCCGACCAGGGTCAGCAGCAGCGCCGAGCACAGCGCGAGCGCTCCGGTGAACAGGGCGGCCGGGCGGTGCTCCGGTGGGCTGGGCGGGGATTCGGTGTGGGGGGTGTGCATGAGGCGATCCTCTCCGAACGCCGGCGTCCGGGGCCAGTTCCCCACCTCCGGCCTCTTCAGGGTCCGCGCCGGCCGGGGGCGCTTGCGTGGTGTCCGGCGTGAGTGTGGGCTGGACGGGGGCGTTGCGCAGCCCGGCGTTTGCGGGGTGCCTCCCCCACTCTCGGCTCCGCTCGAGCGGGAGGGACCCCCATGAGCGGGAGGTGCCCCCACCGCCCACCCTCCCCCACTCTCGGCTCCACTCGAGCGGGGGGACCCCCATCGCCCTGGGGGTACCTCCCAGGCCTTCAAGGCGCTGGGGGAGGCACGACTGCCCGCGGGAACGGGCGGCATGCGGCTGCCCGCGGAGGGCGGGGGCGCTGCTGCCTGCGGGAACGTGGCGCGGCGCTCGGGCCCGGGCTAGCCGAGTGCCCGCAGTCCCGGTACGAACGCCACCAGTACCGGGAGCACCGGGACCAGCGACGCCACCGCCGTGAGTCGTAGGCGGTGTCCCGCGGTGAGTCGGTTCGGGGGAGTGAGCAGGCGGCGCACCCGGGCCGGGACGTGGGCCTGCGGGGTCGGGCAGGGGCCGCCGAACACCCCGCGGTGTTCATTGAGTTCCACCAGTGCGAGGGCCGTGGTCAGCCGGCCGAAGCGGCGGGACGCCATGTCGTCGGCGGCGAGTTCGACCAGCCGGTGCATCTCGTCGCGGAACGCCGCGAACACCGGCACCTGCGGGAAACCGCCCGCCAGCGCGGAGGAGCAGTGCAGCAGCCAGTCGTGCCGGGCCTGCGCGTGCCCCCGCTCATGGGCGAGGACGGCGTCCAGCTGCCTGCCCTTCAGCCGGCGCAGCGCGGCCGTGGTGACGACCAGTCGGGGCGGGGTGCCGGGCAGCCACCAGGCGTCGGGCCGCTCGCCCTCCAGGACCACGAGCCGGTCGGAGCCCGGCCGCTCCCCGGGCAGCAGCGGTGCCCGCACCCGCAGTTCGGCGCGGCGTGCCCGACGCCGGCCACGGGCCCGTACGACCTCCCGGACCAGCATCGCCGCGCTCCACAGCCCGCCGCACGCCAGCGCCACCGCGGTGGTCTGCGCCCAGAGCCCCGCCGTACCGAGCGCGTACGCCTCCACGACCGCACGGGGCGCGGTGGCGAACACATGGCCGCCCACCGCCCGCCAGGCGGCCGCCGCGCTGAACGTCATCGACAGCGCGCAGCACAGCAGCACCGCCGCGATCACGCACTGCCACGCCCACAGCGCCACCACCGGTTCACGGTCCGGCCAGTCGGCCCGGGCGAGCAGCCGGGGACCCATGACAGCGGTCAGGACGCCGAGCAGCAGCAGTGCCGCGGGGAGGATCATGTGTGCAGCCTATGAGCGGGGGCCGCCCGAGGACACGGACGGACGCACCGAAGTGACGCAGGCAACGGCCGCCGCCGCGCCGTGTGTCCCGCCCTCACATCGTCAGCAGCATCGCCACCATCGCGATCCCCATGGACAGCCGGCAGGCCCGCGCCAGTTCCGGCCGGTCACCCCATCCCGCACCCCGGCCGTCCCCCGTCACGGCGGCCACGGGCACCAGTCGTACGCCGGTGACGAGCACGTACGCGACGAAGTAGAGCAGCAGGGCCCCGGTCAGCAGGGGTATGCCCGAGCCGCCGTGCCCGTGTCCGGGCCCCTGCCCGGTGGAGGCGGCCATGGTCACCGCCATGTACACCATCGCCCCGGCGCCGATCAGATGGTGCAGATGGCGCGCGCCGGTGCGGGCCGCCCACAGCGTGTGCAGTCCGGCCGCGCCGAACACCACCGCGAGGGCCGGCCAGGCCCACGCCGGCGGGGTGAACACCGCCGCGGGCACGGCCATCACGGCCATGCCGAAGCCCATGAGCGCCTCGCCGCCCGCGGCGCGACGCTGCTCCACCACATGGCTGCGCATGCGCAGCAGACAGTAGGCGCCGGTCGCCGCGCAGAGCGCGACCAGCAGCCAGCCGGACGACACCGGTCCGTGCACCCGGACCTCCCCTCGGCCCGCTCGACGGTCGGTCATGGCATGCCCGGTCCCGGCGACGGACACCCGAGCGCACGGGAGTGCGGGGGGAGCGCCCGGGGGAGCGCGGCGGACCCACGCATACGTTTCACAGGTAAAATACCTGCTAACCTTATTTCTCATGAGCAGTGCGACCTCCACCCCCACAGCCCCGCAGGCAGTCCGGCGCCTCCCGCTCGCCGCCGCGCTGCGCCTCGGGCGGCCCTCCGACATCTGGTTCAAGCCGGCCCTCAGCGTGGTCGCCGCGGTCGCACCGCCCAGCCTGCTCCTGGTGGCCCTCGGCCGGCTCGACCTCGCGATGTACACCATGGCGGGGTCCCTGTGCGCCCTCTACGCCCACAACCGCCCGTACGCCGCCCGCGCCAGGGTGCTGGCCTGGGTGGTGCTCGGCATGCTCGGCGGCCTCGCCGTGTCCCTGGTCGCCGCCTCCCTCACCGGGAACGCCGTGGTCCTGGTCACCGTCGGCGCCGTCCTGGCCGCCGTGCAGAAGGCGCTGTGCGACGCCACCCGCGTCGGCCCGCCCGGCCATGTGATCCTCACCTTCGTCAGCTCCGCCTCGCTGTTCGTGCCGCAGACCCTCGGACAGGTCCCCGGCCATCTCGCGCTCGCCGCCGCGGCCGGTGTCTGGGCCTACCTGGTGGGCATGGCGCCCGCCCCGCTCCGGCCGCACGGCCCCGAACGCCGCGCCACCGCCCAGGCGCTGAACGCCGCCGCCGCGTACGCCGGAACCAGCGGTGCCGGCGACGGTCACCCAGCGGCCCGCACCGCCGCCTACGCCGCCGTGCAGGCCGCCTGGCAGTCCCTGCTCTCCACCGGCGACCGGCCCTCCGCCACCCGCCGCGCCCTCGAACGGCTCGTCGTCCGCGCGGAGGTCGCGCTCGCCGCGCCCGCCGACGCCGACCCCGAACGCCTGCGCGCCTGGGCCGGCGCGCTGCGCGGCACCGGTGCCGTCCCGCGCACCGAGGACCCCCGTGCGGACGCCGGTGAACTCCTCGGCGTGGCCGCCGAGCGCGCCACCCCGCCGCGCCCCCTGTGGACCAGGCTCGGCCCGCTCACCCCGATCGCCGTCCGCACCGCCCTCGGCTGCGCCCTCGCCGGGTACGCCTCCCTCGCCCTCGGTATCGGCCGCCCCTACTGGGCCCTGGTCACCGCGGCCTCGCTCTACCAGGCCAACATCACCCTCACCTGGAGCCGGGCCGTCCAGCGCGTCGTCGGCAACCTCGCCGGCGTGCTGCTCTTCGCCGCCGTCGTCCCCGTCGCCCACCTCGGCCCGCTCGCCCTCGTGCTCTGCTGCCTGCTGTTCAACTTCGGCGCCGAGGCGCTCATCGGCCGCAACTACTGGCTCGGCACCGTCTGCGTGACCCCGCTCGCGCTGCTCGTCACCGAGTTCGCCGGCTACCAGCCGCCCGGCGACCTGATCACCGAGCGCGCGGTGGACACCCTCGTCGGTGCCCTGGTCGGCTTCGCCGCCGCCGTGGCCGTCACCAACCGGCGGGCGGGCGACCGCGTGGAGCGGGCGCTCACCACGGCCGACCGCGCGCGCGAGCACGCCGCGCGCCTGCTGGCCGGGCCCCGGCCCGCCCCCGCCGCCCTGGACGCCGCCCGCCGCGACCTCGCCGCCGCCCTGGTCGACCTGCGGGCCACCGCCGACGCCGCGTCCGGCGAGTGGTGGCAGCGCGCACCGGCCCAGGAGCGGGTCGTGCTCGCCGAGCAGTCGGGACACCGTACGCTCGCGGCGACGGTACGACGCCAGGGGCTGCTCCCGGACCCCGGCACGGGCACGAACACGGAGGACGTACGGCCATGACGGCGACCGAAGGACCAGCGGCGGCCGGCGGCGAGGGACCGGAGACGGCCGGCGGGGACGTGCCCGGCCGCTCGCGGGGCGACACCGTCGCCGCCGTCGTCCGGCAGTGGCGGGCCGTCCACCCCGGCCTCGACACCGGCCCGATGGAGGTCATCGGCCGCATCAACCGCTGCGCCGCCCTCCTCCAGCAGGCGGAGGACGCCCCGCTGCGCCGCGCCGGGCTGACCCGCCCGGAGTTCGACCTGCTGGGCGCGCTGCGCCGCACCGGCCACGAGCTGACGCCGAGCGAGCTGGCCCGCGAGACCTTCTCCTCGGGCGCCGCCGTCACCAAACGCCTCAAGCAGCTCACCGAACGCGCACTGGTGGAACGCCGCGGCGACACCCGTGACCGCAGGGTCGCCCACGTCCGCCTCACCGACTCCGGACGCGACCTGGTCGACGGCATCCTGCCCGCGCAGCTCGCCTACGAGACCGCCGTACTGTCCGGTCTGGACGGCCCGGAGCTCGGTGAGCTCGCCGCCCTGCTCGGCGAGCTGCTCGGCCAGCTGGAAGGACGCCTGGGCGCGCTGCGGGCGTGACGGCCGCGGGCCCGCCCCCGGCTCACCTCCCGTCCGCCGCCCGGTACACGCCGAACATCGCCCCCTGCGGGTCGCGGAGCACCGCGATGCGCGGACCCTCCGGGTGCGAGACGGGCTCCATCAGCACCGTGCCCTCCACCGTCGTGGTCGTCACCGCGGCGTCGTCCACGTCCTCCACGGCGAAGTACGGCAGCCAGTGCGCGGGAACCTCGTGCGGGAACTTCTCGTCCATCGTCACCATGCCGCCGAAGGCCGCGCCGTCGACGCCCCACTGCGGGTACCTCCGGGAGGCGTCCACGCTCCAGCCGAACACGCCGGTGTAGAACGACACGGCCTGCCGCGGCGCCCGTGTCATCAGCTCCACCCAGCCCAGGGAGCCGGGCACGTCGAACACCCCGGCGCCCGGGAAGGCATCCGCCTGCCACAGCTGGAAGACGGCGCCGGTGGGGTCGACGGCCACCGCGGAACGGCCCGCGTCGAACACGTCCGTCGGCCCGAGCAGCGCCTGCCCGCCCGCAGCCCCCACCGCGCGGAGGGCGGCATCGATGTCGGCCACCGCGAACGACACGTTCCAGGCCACCGGCTGCCCCTCCTGGTACAGCGGCGCCAGCGCGGCGACCGCCGCGTCACCCAGGTACGCGACGGTGTGGCCGCCCGACTCCCGACGCGGGTCCGTCTCGGTACGCCAGCCGAACAACCGCGTGTAGAACCGCCGGGCGGACTCCGGATCGGTGGTCCCCAGCTCGGCCCAGCAGGGCCCACCGGTCACCGGCGCGGACTGTTCCATGACGCTCCTTCCGTCCCTCACAGCACGCTAAGCCCGGCCCCCGGCCCAGGCCATCCGGCGCGAAACCGGCCGCGTGCCGCCTAGATGCCCGGCCGGTACCGCAGCGGGTGCTCGGCCGGGATCTCGACCAGCACGATCGGTGTGCCGTCCGGGTCGGCGATCCACATCTCGAGCAGGCCCCAAGGCTCCAGCACCGGCGGGCGGACGATGTCGACACCCTTGGCCGCCAGTTCCTCGTGCGCGACCGCGATGTCCTCGACCTGGAGCCACAGCCGTACGTCCGGGGACGAGGACGACACCGAGGAGGGGTCCGCGCGGCCCGAGAGCTCCAGGAACCCCCCGCCGAGGAAGTAGACGGTGCCGCGTTCCGGTCCGGTGCCGAACTCGCGGTGGACGGCGAGGCCCAGCCGCTCCCCGTAGAAGGCGCGGGAGCGGTCGGGATCGGTGGGGCGGAGCAGGACGCGGCTGCTCAGTACGTGCACCATGCGGCCGAGCGTAGTGGCCGGGTTAGTCTCGTTCCCGCCCGAGCCACGCCGGAAGGCGCCCAGACGAACCGGAGACGTGCCCATGGAATCCGCCACCGACACCGCACTGACCTTCCGCGACGCGACCGACGCCGATGTGGACGCCCTCGTCGCGTTGATCCAGTCGGCGTACCGGGGCGAGTCCAGCAGGACCGGGTGGACCACCGAGGCGGACATCCTCCAGGGACAGCGGACCGACCCGGAGGGCGTGCTGGAGGTCATCAAGGCGCCGGACAGCCGGCTGCTCACGGTGGAGCGCGCCGGCCGCGTCGTCGCCTGCTGCCAGCTGGAACACCGCGGCGCGCACGCCTACTTCGGGATGTTCGCGGTCAGCCCCGCCCTCCAGGGCGCCGGACTCGGCAGGACGATCATCGCGGAGGCGGAGCGCCAGGCCCGCGAGACCTGGGGCGTGAGCGAGATGCACATGACGGTGATCTCCGTGCGGGAGGACCTGATCGCCTGGTACGAGCGGCGCGGCTACCGTCGTACGGGACGGATGACGCCCTTCCCGTACGGCGACGAGCGCTTCGGCGTTCCGCAGCGGGACGACCTGGAGTTCGAGCTGCTGGTGAAGGAGCTGGTCTGACGGCTCACGCCGTGAAGCGGCCGGTGCGCTTGATCTCCGGGTAGTCGGTGGTGGCGCCGTCGAGTCCCAGGGCCCGTACCAGTCTGAGGTGGTCCTGGGTGTTCACCACCCAGCCGATGATCCGCAGCCCGGCCTTCCGCGCCCGCTCCACGGTCTCCAGCGTGAGCCGGCGGATGTTGAGGCAGACGGTCGAGGCACCGGCCTCGACCGCCCGGTCGACTATGTCGGGGCCGTAGCGGCTGGCGATGAGCGCCGTGCGCACCCCGGGCACCAGGCGGGCGATCTCCACGATCGCCTCGTCGTGGAACGAGGACACCTCGACCCGCTCGGCCAGGTCCCGTCCGTTCATCACCCCGGCCAGCGCACGGGCGGCCCGAGCGTCCTTGATCTCGGCCTGGAGCGGTGCCCGGACGGCGTCGAGCACCTCCTCGAAGACGGGAATCCGCTCACCCCGCCCGGCGTCCAGGGCGCGCAGCTCGGCGAGGGTCTTGTCGGCGATCGCGCCCGTGCCGTCCGTGGTGCGGTCCACCTCCGTGTCGTGCATGACGACGAGCGCGCCGTCCTTGCTCAGATGCAGATCGAGTTCGATGACGTCGAGGCCCGCCTCCTGGGCGGCGACGAAGGACCGGAGGGTGTTCTCGGGCTCGACACCCATGACTCCGCGGTGACCGATGGTGAGGAAGTTCAAGATCCGACTCGCTTCCGTCGACGGCGGCGGGGGCCGCGTTCCTACGGCCTTCCTGGACCGTATCGCCTGTGCCCGCCGCGTCCAGAGGCTGAACCCGGATCGCAGACACCGTCGCCCACCCCGGTGTCGCACAGGAAAAAATGCGGTGAAGCCGGGGGTGGGGCAGGATAATTTCCCGAGGCGCCCCTTGCTGGGAGAAACCTCGTATGTATACGGTCTCCATACGCGAGGTTCTCCCGTGGAGGATGGGACATGACGGAAATTCTTGTGCAGGTGGGTGCCGAAGGACAGGTTCCTCCGGCGACCAGGGTGGTGGAGCACCCGGCATGGCCCGTGCTCAAGGATGCCGTGGAGCGGATCCGGCCCTGGCAGTCCAAGGACGGTTCGATCGACTTCGACGCCGACGGAGCCCCGGACCGCGCCGACGCCGAGCGCGCGGTGCGCGCCGTGACCGGCGCCGTCGAGGAGCTCTCCCCGCTGCTCCCGCACGACCGTGCCTACCACGGGGCCCTGGTGAAGGACCTCGTCCGCTGGGCCGACGGCGGCTTCGAGGTGCCCGACTTCCTCGACTCGCTGCTGGCCTTCCAGCCGGCCGCGAGCCGCGCGGACGGCCTCCAGCATCTGGTCGTCTTCCCGATGTACACGCAGAACGGCAACCCCGACCGCAACCTCGAGGCGGTCGTGCTGCGCATGGTCTGGCCCGACTGGCTGGCCGAGCTGGAGCGCACCCGTTACGACAACCCGCTGTTCTGCGGCATCACCTTCGAGGACTTCACCTCGGGCTACGACACCAACTCCGCGGTCCTCTTCCCGGAGACGATCGCGGTGCGCGAGGCCCCCGAGCGGTTCACCTGGGGCGGCATCTTCTGCGACCGCGAGGCCGCCCGCTTCCGGCGCGTCACCGAGGCCGCGGTCGACGTCCTGGGCCTGGAGCTGCCCGAGGACGTCGCCGCCATGGTGCACGACCAGAAGCGCTGCGAAGAGGCGTTCGTGCTCTGGGACATGGTCCACGACCGCACCCACAGCCACGGCGACCTGCCGTTCGACCCGTTCATGATCAAGCAGCGCCAGCCGTTCTGGATGTACGGCCTGGAGGAGCTGCGCTGCGACCTCACCGCCTTCAAGGAGGCCGTGAAGCTGGCCGGCGACGGCGTCCCGCAGGCCCGTGACGTGCAGGTCGCGGTGCTCTTCGACCGGATGTTCCGCTTCCCCGTCACCGGCGCGCGCGTACGCAACTACGACGGCCTCGGCGGCCAGCTCCTCTTCGCCTACCTGCACAAGCACGACGTCGTCCGCTGGACCGACAACAAGCTCTCCATCGACTGGGAGCGTGCCCCGCAGGTCACCAACCAGCTGTGCGCCGAGATCGAGACGCTGTACCGCGACGGCATCGACCGCCCCAAGCTCGTCCACTGGTTCGCCGGGTACGAGCTGGTCTCCACCTACCTCTCCCCGCACCCGGGCTCCACGTGGGCCAAGGGTCCCGACGCCCTCGACCTGACGCAGCCGCCGCGCAAACTCGTCGATGACGTGCTTCCGGACGAGTTTCCGCTGAGCATGTTCTATGAGGCACTGTCCAAGAAGCTGAAGAACGTGATCGCCTCGACCCGGGGCATCACGGCGGACGGGGCCGAGCGGGTCGCCGCGTGAGCGATCGCGAGACCACAACTGCTCAGGAGGCGGGAATCATGGGGAACGGGGCGCTCGACGGTGCGGTGATCGCGGTGGCCGGAGCGGGGGGACCCGCGGGCCGGGCGGCACTGCTCAGGCTGGCCGAGGCGGGAGCGACCGTCGTCGGCTCGGACAACGACCCGGAGCGGCTGGCGGAGGCCGTGGACGCGGCGCGCTACGCGCACGGCGGCGCCACCGTCACCGGTGACACGGTCGACCTGCTCGACCTGGACTCCACCCGCGAGTGGGCCGCCCGTACCGAGAAGGAGTTCGGCCGGATCGACGGCCTGGTCCACCTCGTCGGCGGCTGGCGCGGCAGTGAGACCTTCACCAAGACGAGCCTGGACGACTGGGACTTCCTGGAGCTGCTGCTGGTGCGCACCGTGCAGCACACCACCCTCGCCTTCCACGAGGCGCTCCAGCGCAGCGACCGCGGCCGGTACGTCCTGATCAGCGCGGCCGGCGCCACCAGGCCCACCGCGGGCAACGCCGCGTACGCGGCCGGCAAGGCCGCCGCCGAGGCGTGGACGCTCGCCATGGCCGACTACTTCCGCAAGGCCGGGGGCGAGCGGGGGCCGACGTCGGCGGCTGCGATCCTGGTGGTGAAGGCGCTGGTGCACGACGCGATGCGCGCCGACCGCCCCAACGCGAAGTTCGCGGGCTTCACGGACGTCAAGGACCTCGCCGAGGCCATCGTCGGCGTCTGGGACAAGCCCGCCGCGGAAGTGAACGGAAACCGTCTGTGGCTGACCGAGAAGCCGTGAACCCACCGAGGACCGACGCGCGTCGTCATCACGACCCGGACGTCCGCGGTTTCGCCAGCGACAACTACGCCGGGGTCCACCCGGAGGTGCTCGCCGCCCTGGCCCTGGCCAACGGCGGGCACCAGGTCGCGTACGGCGAGGACGCGTACACCGAGAACCTCCAGCAGGTGATCCGCAGCCACTTCGGTCCTACGGCCGAGGCGTTCCCGGTGTTCAACGGCACCGGCGCCAACGTCGTCGCGCTCCAGGCGGTCACCGACCGCTGGGGCGCGGTGATCTGCGCGGAGAGCGCCCACATCAACGTGGACGAGGGCGGCGCCCCGGAGCGGGTCGGCGGCATCAAGCTGCTCACCGTGCCGACGCCGGACGGCAAGCTCACCCCCGAGCTGATCGACCGGCAGGCGTACGGCTGGGACGACGAGCACCGCGCGATGCCGCAGGTGGTCTCCATAGCCCAGACCACCGAGCTGGGCACGGTCTACACACCCGACGAGATCCGCGCCATCTGCGAGCACGCCCACGCGCACGGCATGAAGGTGCACGTCGACGGCTCCCGGCTGGCCAACGCCGCCGCCACGCTGGACGTGCCGCTGCGCACCTTCACCAACGCGGTCGGCGTCGACCTGCTCTCGCTGGGCGGCACCAAGAACGGCGCCCTGTTCGGCGAGGCGGTCGTGGTGCTGAACCCGGACGGCATCCGGCACCTGAAGCACCTGCGCAAGCTGTCCATGCAGCTCGCGTCCAAGATGCGCTTCGTCTCGGTGCAGCTGGAGGCCCTGCTCGCCCGTGACCTGTGGCTGCGCAGTGCCCGGCACGCCAACGAGATGGCCCAGCGCCTGGCCGAGGGCGTGCGCGCCGTGCACGGCGTGGAGATCCTCTACCCGGTGCAGGCCAACGCGGTCTTCGCGCGGCTGCCGCACGACGTGAGCGAGCGCCTGCAGAAGCGGTTCCGCTTCTACTTCTGGGACGAGGCGGCCGGCGACGTCCGCTGGATGTGCGCCTTCGACACCACCGAGGACGACGTGGACATGTTCGTGGCCGCGCTCAAGGAGGAGATGGCCCGCCAGTAGTGCATGCATAGATATGCGGTCGACCGGAAATGTATTGACTGCCGGTCGGTCGCATACTTATGCTCTGGCGGCATGCAGCTGATCCAGAAAAACCCGGACCTCTCCGCTTATCTGGCCGCCGATGAGGCGATCGACCATCACCATCCGCTGGTCCGCGAGACGGTGGCGCGGCTTGCCGCCGGGGTGGCCGACTCGTATGAATATGCGCGGGTGGCCTTTGAGTTCGTGCGCGACGCCATCCCGCACTCCCAGGACTCCGGTGATCTCCGGGTCACCTGGCGCGCCTCCGACGTCCTGGAGCAGGGCACCGGCATCTGTTACGCCAAGGCCCACGCGCTGGCCGCGCTGCTGCGGGCCGAGGACATCCCGACCGCGCTGTGCTACCAGAACCTCGGTGTCGTGCACGGTCTGGTCGCCGTGCGGTTCCGCGGTGCCTGGCACCGGCAGGATCCGCGGGGCAACAAGCCCGGGGTGGACGCGCGGTTCTCCCTGGACGGGGAGCGGCTGGCCTTCGATCCCGATCCGGCGTCCGGCGAGATCGACCACCCGGTCCTGTACGCCGCACCGCACCCGGTCGTACTGGACGCCCTGAGGTCCGCCCCGGACCGCCCGCACCTGTGGCGGACACTCCCCATCGCGCTGGGGGACGAGGGCAGTCTGCCGTAGCCGCCGTAGCCGCCGTAGCTGCGGGCAGTCGTGCCGCTGGGGCGGCACGGGTGGGCGATGGGGGTCCCCCGCTCGAGCGGGGCCGAGAGTGGGGGAGGCACCCGGCGAGCGCCGGCGAGCGGTGTTGGTGCGGACCGGGGGGAGTGGCGCAGCCCGGCGCCGACGAGGTGCCGTCGCGCCCACCCGTGCCGCCCTGCGGCACGACTGCCCGCGGCGGGCGGCAGAGGGCGGTCCGTGGCGGGCGGCTGGCGGTTCACGGCGGGCGGCGGCGGGCGGTCCGTGGCGGGCGGCGGCGGGCGGTTCGCGGCGGGTGGGGTGTGCGGCGTGACTGCCCGCGGCTACCGTCAGTGGGCCTCGGCCTGGCGGACCTGTTCCGGGGTCGGGGCCGTGCCGCCGAGGTGGGCCGGCATCCACCAGGTGTCGTCCGGGCCCTTGGGGCGGACTGGATAGGCCCGCTGCGCCGCCTCCAGCAGCTCCTGCACACGTTCGCGCAGCTGCCGGGTGATCGCGCCCGCGTACTTGTCCCTGGACGCCTCGATCGCCTCGCCCACGCGGATGGTGATCGGGGTGTGGCTGCGCCCGAAGTTGCGCGGGTGCCCCTTCGTCCACAGCCGCTGCGTGCCCCACACCGCCATCGGGACCAGAGGCACGCCGGCTTCCTGGGCCAGGCGCGCGGCACCCGACTTGAAGCTCTTCAGCGTGAACGACTGCGAGATCGTCGCCTCCGGGAAGACGCCCACGATCTCCCCCGACCGCAGCGACCGCAGCGCGTGCTCGTACGCCGCCTCGCCCTGCTCGCGGTCCACCGGGATGTGCTTCATGCCGCGCATCAGCGGACCGGAGATCCGGTGCCGGAAGACCGACTCCTTCGCCATGAAACGGACGAGCCGTTTCTGGGGGAGCGCCGCCAGGCCGTTGAAGACGAAGTCCAGGTAGCTGATGTGATTGCTCACCAGCACGGCGCCGCCCGAGCGCGGTATGTTCGCCGACCCCTGGCAGTCGATCTTGAGGTCCCACGCCTTGAACAGAGTGCGGGCGAAACCGACGACGGGCCGGTAGACGAGTTCTGCCATGGGCGGGTTGGAACCCTTCCTTACTCTGCCTGGGAAGGAGGCTCCCAGTCGAAGTTACGCAGCCGTAGGTTTTACGGCTTGTCGCAGATGGTGCCCGAAGAACGGCCGGTGGACCAGCCCTGGTGCCCGGCGTCGGCGAGATTCTCGTCACGTCCACCCCTTGATCCACCTCGGGCTTTGTGCGTACGGGCGGGAATGCCCGGGCTCCCGGCGGTGCTGGACGTCGTTGAACGGGTGATCCGCGGGAGGAGTGCGCGAGTGCGGGACGGGGACGACGGAGGACGGCTCGGTATGCCGGAATCATGGGCCTGGCCAGGAGCCGGACTGGGTGAGCGCGCCACCCTGGTGCAGTTCTCCAGCGCCTTCTGCGCGCCCTGCCGGGCGACCCGGAGGGTGCTCGCCGAGGTGGCCGCGCTGGTGCCGGGCGTGGCCCACGTGGAGATCGACGCCGAGGCCCATCTGGACCTCGTGCGCCGTCTGGAGATCGTGAAGACGCCGACGGTGCTGGTCCTCGACGCGGCCGGCCGGATCGTACGGCGCGCGACCGGACAGCCGCGCAAGGCCGATGTGATCGCCGCGCTCGGGGAGGCCGTGTGAGGGCCGGCCGGGCCGTGGTGAGGCATCTCCCACATCACGGGACCGACTTGACTGTGCATGCCACCCGTCGTCAGCCTGACCCCATGCCTTCGGAACTCCTTCGACCCCGGCGGGTGCCCGGCCGCCCGGCGGCCGCCGCCCGTGCCGCGCGTGTGCGCCGACCGGGCCGGTGAGCAGCCGCGAACCCGTTCGTCACCTCCCGCAGAAGGACGGTTTCATGACGGCCACGTCCGACCCGGGTACCGCCCGCCCCGCCTCGCCCGAGCTGTTGCGCTCCGTCTTCCGCAGGCACGCGGCGGGCGTCGCCGTGATCACCGCGCGCGGTCACCGCGGTCCGGTCGGCTTCACCGCCACCTCCCTGGCCTCCGTCTCCGCCGAGCCCCCGATGCTCTCCTTCGGCATCGGCACCGGGAGCTCGAGCTGGCCGGCGATCGCGACGGGCGACCACGTCGGCGTGCACGTCCTGGGGGAGCACCAGCAGGAGCTGGCGGAGACCTTCGCGCGCAGCGGCGCCGACCGCTTCGGTCCGGCCACCGCCTGGCAGGAGGGGCCGAAGGGGGTTCCGGTGCTGGACGACGTCCCGGCCTGGATGGTGTGCGAGGTGGTGGCCCGGGTGCCCGCCGGTGACCACCGGATCGTGATCGCCGAGGTCCTGCTCGGCGACCCCACCGGCCACGGCCGTCCGCTCCTCTACCACCAGGGACGCTTCCACGGCCTGCGCGACTGAGACGGGGTTCCCCCTGGTCGCGGACCCGTCGAGTTCCGGTTACGCTGCGTTGCGAAGGTCACAGTTCAAAGCGCTTGCTTAGCGGGAAGGAACTGGGTGTACTGACGAGTAATATTTCGTTCGGAGCGCGGGCCGCCCCGACCGGAACCGCCCGCTTCAGGCGCCTATGCTGCCTGCAGGCAGGCAGCCAGAAATGACGATGCAGTAGGAGAGCCGGCGTGAGCTTGAGGATCGTTGTCACCGTGAAGTACGTGCCCGACGCCACTGGCGACCGGCACTTCGCCGATGACCTGACCGTCGACCGGGACGACGTGGACGGTCTGCTCTCCGAACTGGACGAGTACGCGGTCGAGCAGGCGCTGCAGATCTCGGAGAACTCCGACGACGACGTGGAGATCACCGTCCTGACGGTGGGCCCGGAGGACGCCAAGGACGCCCTGCGCAAGGCGCTGTCCATGGGCGCGGACAAGGCGATCCACGTCGAGGACGACGACCTGCACGGCACCGACGCCATCGGCACCTCCCTGGTCCTGGCCAAGGCCGTCGAGAAGGCCGGGTACGACCTGGTCATCTCCGGCATGGCCTCCACCGACGGCACCATGGGCGTCGTACCGGCGCTGCTGGCGGAGCGGCTGGGCGTGCCGCAGGTGACCCTGCTGTCCGAGGTGTCCGTCGAGGACGGCACGGTCAAGGGCCGCCGTGACGGCGACACCGCCTCCGAGCAGCTCGAGGCCTCCCTCCCCGCGGTCGTGTCGGTCACCGACCAGTCGGGCGAGGCCCGTTACCCGTCCTTCAAGGGCATCATGGCGGCCAAGAAGAAGCCGGTTCAGTCCTGGGACCTGTCCGACCTCGACATCGACGAGGACGAGGTCGGCCTGGAGGGCGCCTACACGGTCGTCGAGTCGGCGGCCGAGCGTCCGGCCCGCACCGCCGGCACGATCGTCAAGGACGAGGGCGAGGGCGGCAAGCAGCTCGCCGAGTTCCTCGCGAGCCAGAAGTTCGTCTGAGCCACGGGCTCAACTCGCTTCCCGCCCCTCATACTTCGCAAGCAGGAGAGAAGAAGTCCCATGGCTGAAGTTCTCGTCTACGTCGACCACGTGGACGGTGCCGTCCGCAAGCCCACCCTGGAGCTGCTGACCCTGGCCCGCCGCGTCGGCGAGCCCGTCGCCGTCGCGCTGGGCAACGGCGCCGGTGACACCGCCGCCGCGCTCGCCGAGCACGGCGCGGTGAAGGTCCTCACCGACGAGGCCGCCGAGTACGCCGACTACCTGGTGGTCCCGAAGGTCGACGCGCTGCAGGCCGCCGTCGAGGCCGTCTCCCCGGCCGCCGTGCTGGTGCCCTCCTCCGCCGAGGGCAAGGAGATCGCCGCCCGTCTGGCGCTGCGTCTCGGTTCGGGCGTCATCACCGACGCCGTCGACCTGGAGGCCGGCGACGAGGGCCCGGTGGCCACCCAGTCGGTGTTCGCCGCCTCCTACACCACCAAGTCCCGTGTCTCCAAGGGCACCCCGGTCATCACGGTCAAGCCGAACTCGGCCGCCGTGGAGGCCGCCCCGGCCGCGGGCAGCGTCGAGGCCCTGTCGGTGTCCTTCTCCGCGCAGGCGACCGGCACCAAGGTCACCGGCCGCACGCCGCGCGAGTCGACCGGGCGTCCGGAGCTGACCGAGGCCGCGATCGTGGTCTCCGGTGGCCGCGGTGTCAACGGCGCGGAGAACTTCGCGATCATCGAGGCGCTCGCCGACTCGCTCGGTGCGGCCGTCGGTGCCTCGCGCGCCGCCGTCGACGCCGGCTGGTACCCGCACACCAACCAGGTCGGCCAGACCGGCAAGTCGGTCTCGCCGCAGCTGTACATCGCCTCCGGCATCTCCGGCGCGATCCAGCACCGCGCCGGCATGCAGACCTCGAAGACCATCGTGGCCGTCAACAAGGACGCCGAGGCCCCGATCTTCGACCTGGTCGACTACGGCGTCGTCGGCGACCTGTTCGACGTCGTGCCCCAGCTCACCGAGGAGATCAAGACCCGCAAGGGCTGATCGCCCCGAGCCGTACGAGGCCCCCGCGACCGCACCGGTCGCGGGGGCCTCGGCGCGTCACGGGGTGTCGTGGAAGACCACCGGGGACGGACGTGCGCATGGAGAGGTGGGGGAGCGGACCGGGTCGCAAGATGGTGTTGACCGGGGGAAGCGGGCCCGATAACTTCATTCAACGGATTGTTGATTCCGTATCGCGGAAATTTAGAGGGTGTGGGATGGGGCAGGGGCAGCAGGAGCGGGTGGCGACGAGTCTCGCGGGCGCCGTCACCGAGGAGATCGGCGCCTCCCTCGCGCCGGTCGACGCCGAACTGGAACGCCGTTACCCCGGAGACCCCGGCACCCGCCAGCCCGTCCACACCGTCTACGTCCCCGGCGACGCCTTCGCCGCCGACACCCTCCGCACCTGGGGCGACCGGGCCCTCGCCGCGCTCGACGAACACGCCCCGGACGCCGCCTCCTTCGCCGCCGTCCTCGGACTGGACGGCGCACTGGCCGAGGACGTGTACGGCCGCGTCCGCGCCAAGCTGGAGCGTGAACCGGTCGAGGACCTGCGCGTCGACTTCGAGGACGGCTACGGCAACCGCCCCGACGCCGAGGAGGACGGGGCCGCGGCCCGCGCGGCCCGGCTGATCGCCGAGGCGTACGGTGACGGCACCGCGGCCCCGTACATGGGCATCCGTGTGAAGTGCATGGAGGCCGCCGTCCGCGACCGGGGCATCCGCACCCTCGACATCTTCCTCACCGGCCTCATGGAGGCCGGCGGCCTGCCGGACGGACTGGTCCTGACCCTGCCCAAGGTCACCTATCCCGAGCAGGTCACCGCCATGGCCCGGCTCCTCGACGCCTTCGAGGAGGCGCGCGGCCTCGAACCCGGCCGGATCGGCTTCGAGATCCAGATCGAGACCAGCCAGTCCATCCTCGCCACCGACGGCACCGCCACCGTCGCCCGCATGATCCAGGCCGCCCGGGGCCGCGCCACCGGGCTGCACTACGGCACCTTCGACTACAGCGCCTGCCTCGGCGTCTCCGCCGCGCACCAGGCGAGCGACCACCCGGCCGCCGACCACGCCAAGGCCGTCATGCAGGTCGCCGCCGCGGGCACCGGCGTACGCCTCTCGGACGGCTCCACCAACGTGCTGCCCGTCGGCCCCACGGAGCAGGTCCACGACGCCTGGCGGCTGCACTACGGCCTCACCCGCCGCGCCCTCGCCCGCGCCTACTACCAGGGCTGGGACATGCACCCCGGCCACCTCCCCACCCGCTACGCGGCCGTCTTCGCCTTCTACCGCGAGGGCTTCGCGCAGGCCGCCGCCCGTCTCGCCCGGTACGTCGACCGGGCCGGCGGCGACGTCATGGACGAGCCCGCCACCGCCAGGGCCCTCGCCGGATACCTGCTGCGCGGCCTGGACTGCGGCGCCCTGGACGCCGCCGAGGTGGCACGCCCGACCTCGCTGTCCCGCGCCGACCTGGAGGGCCTCGCGCGGTAGTCCGGGGCGCACCCGCTCGCTCCACCTATCGAATTTCGATCGTTTTCCATCGTGACTCGGTTCGAGGAGGGATGATGGGACGGCTGACCGTACTCGCGCTGCGCACCGTGATGGTGGCACTGCTGGGCGGGGCCGGCCTGACGATCCTGGGCATCGCCCTGGTCGTACCCGTCCTATGGATGCTGCCGGCGCAGACCGTCGCGCGCGACGTCGAGGCGTCGCGGACGCGGGCCGAGCCGGCCGAGGTGATCTGATGCCGACCGCCGTCGACATCGACGTGATGCCGGCCAGGCGGAAGATGTCCGTGGGCGAACTCGCCGAACGCGTCGGCATCACACCGGCCAATCCGGCGGTGCTCAAGAACGGCCGCGCCAAGGCGGTGCGCTTCACGGCCCTCGCCGCGCTCCGCGACGTGCTCGAGTGCCGGCCGGGCGACCTGCCGCGCCGGGAGCCCGACGACGTCCAGCCCTGACCGTCACCCGCGCCCCTGCCTCGGCAGCGGCGCCGGCGGCGCGCCGGTACCGGGACGTCCGTACCGCCCGGACCCCGCATACCGCTCCAGGCCGCAGACCGTGACCAGCTTCTCCTCCGCGAACAGCCGGGTGCCCCGCGCGCACAGCCGGAGGTCGGCGCGGGCCCGTGCGCAGAACTCCTCGGGGGAGACGCCGAACAGCTCCCGCAGTCCGGGCACCTTCACGAGCAGCTCGGTGAGCAGCGCCCGCTGGCCCGGATGGGCGCGCGGGACGCCGGTGCCGTCGTGCAGCACGCCGTGGCGGTTCACGTACGCGTACGCGCCGGGGAGCGTGGAGCCGTCGGCGAGTTCGACGCGCACCTCGGGGGCGGGCAGCCAGGCGCGGTGGAAGTTGCCGTCCGGCCGCGGTGCGCCCTCGCTCGCGTCGATCACCGCGAGCTGCCGGGTGTCGAGCCAGAGGACGAACAGCTCCCGCACCGTCCCCGGGGCACGCACCGGCGAGTGGGACACATAGCCCATACGGCTGACGTGCGCCGAGACACCGATGTCGACGCCCGTCACCCGCGTCCGCACCATCGGCACCGGTGTGATGATCCCGGACCCGGCCATCTTGTGCCGCAGCTGACCGGGGCAGGCGTTGGAGCCGACCGCGAGCACGGGCACGCGGTCCTCGTACACCAGGCGGTCCAGCGGCAGCAGCCGGTCCCCGTTCAGCAGCCCCGAATCCCGCGGCCAGGCGCCCGGATACAGCAGCGGGTGCTCGCGCGGCGCCTTCTCCAGGCCCAGTGCCCGCAGGGTGCGGTCCTCCTCCGACGGCACCGTCCGCTCAGTCCGCCGGGGGCAGCTCGCCGGAGCCGCGGGTGATCAGCCGGGTGGGCAGCTCGATGCGCTCCGGGGCGAGCAGGGTGCCGTCCAGCTGGCGGAACAGCCGCTCGGCCGCGGTCCGGCCGAGGGCCGCCGCGTCCTGGGCGACGACCGTGACACCGGGCTGGAGCAGATCGGCGAGCTCGATGTCGTCGAAGCCGACCAGGGCGACCCGGCGGGTGTGCCCGGCCAGCACCCGGATCACGGTGACCGTCACCCGGTTGTTGCCCGTGAAGATCGCGGTGACGGGGTCCGGTCCGGAGAGCATCTCCTCGGCCGCCCGGCGCACCCGCTCCGGGTCGGTGACGCCCAGCGACATCCAGGACCCCGCCACCGTTATCCCCGCGTCCTCCATGGCGGTCCGGTAGCCGCGCAACCGCTCGGCCGCGGTGTGGATGCGGGGCATGTCGCCGATGAAGCCGATCCTGCGGTGACCGTGCGCGATCAGGTGGCTCACACCGTCGTGGGCACCGCCGTAGTTGTCCGACACGACGACGTCCGCGTCGATGTGCCCGGCCGGACGGTCCACGAAGACGGTGGCGACGCCCGCCTTGATCTCCGGCTCCAGATAGCGGTGGTCGTCCCCGGCCGGGATCACCACCAGACCGTCCACCCGCCGGGCGCACAGCGCCAGCACCAGTTCCTGCTCGCGGTCGGCGTCCTCCGCGCTGGAGCCGTTGATCAGCAGGGCGCCGTGCGCGCGGGCCACCTCCTCGACCGCCCGGCTCAGCGGCCCGTAGAACGGGTCCGCGAGATCCTCCAGCACCAGACCGATGCTGGCGGTGCGGCCCTTGCGCAGCACGCGGGCACTGTCGTTGCGGCGGAAACCGAGCGCGTCGATCGCCTCCTGGACACGGCGCTCCGTCTCCGGCGTGACACCGGGCTCGCCGTTGACCACGCGGGAGACCGTCTTGAGCCCGACCCCGGCACGCGCGGCCACGTCCTTCATCGTCGGACGGTTGCCGTAACGGGTCCCTGGGATGCGGTCGGTGCGGCGGGTCGTCTCCGGCACGGTGCGGTGTCCTGTCCTGTCGGCCACGGGGATGCGTAGGTCCATGGGCTTGTATGAGGATGTGGCGTCGAGCATAGAGCCTGGACAACGTTGTCAGGCTCGGGGACACTGTCCAACGCGCACTCCGGCCCGCGCCTCGCCGCACGGCCGGGCCGTTGCTCGTGCTCCATGTGTTGCCTCGTGGTCGCACATGGTCGTTCTCGGCGATTTTCAGATGTTCCAACGGGGGGATCCGACACTGATGCACACCGACCTCGTGGCCGCGCTCGACATCGGCGGCACCAAGATCGCGGGCGCGCTGGTGGACGGCCGGGGCCGGATCCTGGTCCGCGCCCAGCGGCCGACGCCCGCGCAGGAGAACGGTGAGACCGTGATGCGGGCGGTCGAGGCGGTGCTCGGTGAGCTCACCGTGTCCCCGCTGTGGCACCGTGCCGGCGCGGTGGGCATCGGCAGCGCCGGCCCCGTGGACGCCTCCGCCGGCACGGTGAGCCCGGTCAACGTGCCCGGCTGGCGCGACTACCCGCTCGTCGCCCGGGTCCGGGACACGGCCGGGGGCCTGCCCGTGGAGCTGATCGGCGACGGGGTGGCGATCACGGCCGCCGAACACTGGCAGGGCGCCGCCCGCGGCCACGACAACGCGCTGTGCATGGTCGTCTCGACCGGGGTCGGCGGCGGCCTGGTGCTCGGCGGCCGGCTGCACCCCGGGCCCACCGGCAACGCCGGCCACATCGGCCACATCAGCGTGGACCTCGACGGCGACCTGTGCCCGTGCGGCTCGCGCGGCTGCGTGGAGCGCATCGCGAGCGGCCCCAACATCGCCCGCCGCGCCCTGGACAACGGCTGGCGTCCCGGCCCGGACGGCGACACCTCCGCCGCCGCGGTGGCCGCCGCCGCCCGGGGCGGGGACCCGGTGGCCGTGGCGTCCTTCGAACGGGCGGCCAGGGCGCTGGCCGCCGGGATCGCGGCCACCGCGACACTCGTCGAGATCGACATCGCCGTGATCGGCGGGGGCGTGGGCAAGGCGGGCGAGGTCCTCTTCGCCCCCCTCCGCAAGGCCCTCACCGAGTACGCCACCCTGTCCTTCGTCCAGCGCCTCGCCGTGACCCCGGCCCGGATGGGCACGGACGCGGGCCTGGTGGGTGCGGCGGCGGCAGCACTGGCGGGCAGGACGGACACGGCGGTGGCGGGGGTCTGAGGGCCGGCCCGGGGGGCCGGGCGTGCGTGTTCCCGATGAGGTCCGGGTGTGAGTGTCCGGGTCGGCGGTTCGGACATCGGGGTCGTGGGCGGCACGCGGGGTGCGGGGGCCTTCCGGGCCGGGCGCGGGCGCCGTGACGTTCGGCCGCCGGGGTCCGGAGTCCGCCGCCGGACGCTCTCGGCCGGCCGCCGGCGTCCGGGGCTTCTCGGCGCCGCCTGTCGTGCACGACGCCGTGACGGCCGCCGGGGGCGGCATGGGGAACACGTGCGTGACCCCGAGACCGTTCCGGCAGTTGTGGCGGGTATGAAGAAGCGCAGCATGCTGGCCATCGCCTCCCTCGCCACCGGTTTCGTCGTCGCGGCCGTCTCCCCGTCGCACGCGGTCGCCGACGGCGCCACCTCGCTCGGCGTCGACGACACCCTCAGCACCCTCGACCGGACCGTCGCCGAGGACAACACCCTGGACCTGGACGTCGACCGGGGCACCAAGGCCTGACGAGACCCTCACGACGCGGCCGTACGGCGTCGGCGGTCCCTGGACGACAGGGGCGCCGGCGCCGTTCTCACGCGTTCTCTCCCGGATCTGGTTTCCGTGGCAGGGTGGAGCGGGCAAGCCACAGGGGGCCAACAGAAGAGGGGGAAACGTGATCGTCTGGGTCAACGGCGCGTTCGGTGCGGGAAAGACCACCACCGCGCACGAACTGATCGAGCTGATCCCGAACAGCACGCTCTTCGACCCCGAGGTCATCGGCGGAGCACTGGAACGGCTGCTCCCGCCCAAACGCCTCGCCGAGGTCGGTGACTTCCAGGACCTCCCGGTCTGGCGACGACTCGTGATCGACACGGCGGCCGCGATGCTCGCCGAGCTCGGCGGGACCCTCGTGGTCCCCATGACCCTGCTGCGCCAGGAGTACCGCGACGAGATCTTCGGCGGGCTCGCCGCCCGCCGCATACCGGTGAGGCATGTCCTCCTCGCCCCGGCGGAAACGATCCTGCGTGAGCGCATAGCCGCCCGCGAGCTCCCGGCGGACCTCCCCGACGGCGAGATACGCGTCCGGCAGTGGTCGTACGACCACATCGAACCGTACAAGGCGGCCCTCGCCGCCTGGCTCACCGCCGACGCCTACCCGGTCGACAGCGGAACCCTCAGCCCCTACGAGACCGCCCTGCGGATAGCCGGGGCGGTCGGCAGCGGGGAGGCGCCGGCCTGCGACATCGTGCAGACGCCCGAGCCCACCGCCGAGACGGTCGCCGCCGGGGTGCTGCTCTTCGACGAGCAGGACCGGGTCCTGCTCGTCGACCCGACCTACAAGCCGGGCTGGGAGTTCCCGGGCGGGGTCGTGGAACGCGGTGAGGCCCCCGCGCGTGCGGGCATGCGCGAGGTCGCCGAGGAGACCGGGATCCGCCTCGACGACGTGCCGGCGCTCCTCGTCGTCGACTGGGAGCCGCCCGCGCCACCCGGATTCGGCGGTCTGCGGCTGCTCTTCGACGGCGGCCGTCTCGACTCCGCGGCTGCCGGACGCCTCCTGCTGCCCGGCCCGGAACTGCGCGGCTGGCGCTTCGCCTCCGAGGCCGAGGCCGCCGATCTGCTGCCCCCGGTCCGCTACGAACGGCTGCGCCGGGCCCTGCGGGCACGGGAACGCGGGAAGGCGATGTACCTGGAGGCCGGGGTGCCGGTCGGCTGAGGCCGGGTCGGCGGACGCCTCTCACCGGCCTGCGGCTTCTCTCCCGGGAGAGTCCGAACGCCCAGCCGTGTCAGGGAGTCGTCCGTCTCGGGCAGGGCCGGGCCCCGCCCGGGGGGGGGGGGGGGGGGGGGGGGGGGGGGGGCCGCCGCCCCCCGCGCCGCCCCCCCCCCCCCCCCCCCCCCCCCCCCCCCCCCCCCACGGCGATCAGCTCGCGCCGGACGCGTAGGCGCGCAGGAACAGTGCCTCCGCGACCGACAGCCGCTCGAGCTCGTCGGGGGACACGCTCTCGTTCACCGCGTGGATCCGGGCCTCCGGCTCGCTCAGGCCGATGAGCAGGATCTCCGCCTTCGGGTAGAGGGCGGCGAGGGTGTTGCACAGCGGGATCGAGCCGCCCTGGCCGGCGTACTGCATCTCCTGGCCCGGGTACGCCACCGCCATCGCGTCGGCCATGGCCCGGTAGGCCGGACTGGTGGTGTCCGCGCGGAACGCCTGCCCCTGGCCGATCTGCTCGGTGCTCACCCGCGCACCCCACGGCGTGTGCGCCTCCAGGTGCGCGCGGAGGAGCTTCGTCGCCTCGGCCGCGTCGACGCCCGGCGGCACCCGCAGGCTGATCAGCGCGCGGGCGCTCGCCTGCACCGACGGCGTGGCGCCGACCACCGGCGGGCAGTCGATGCCGAGCACGGTCACCGCCGGACGCGCCCAGATGCGGTCGGCGACCGTGCCGGAACCGATCAGCTCCACACCGTCCAGCACCTTGGCGTCCTCACGGAACTGCTCGTCGTCGTACTGCAGCCGGTCCCACGCCTTTTCGCCGGCCAGCCCGTCGACGGTGGTGCTGCCGTCCTCGGCGCGCAGCGAGTCCAGCACGCGCACCAGCGCGGCCAGCGCGTCCGGCGCGGCCCCGCCGAACTGGCCGGAGTGCAGGTTGCCCTCCAGGGTGTCGATCCGCACCCGGACGAGCGTCATGCCGCGCAGGGTGGAGGTGACCGTCGGCAGACCGGCGCGGAAGTTGCCCGCGTCGCCGATCACGATCGTGTCGGCCGTCAGCAGGTCGGGGTGCTCCTCGGCGTACCGCTCCAGGCCGCCGGTGCCCTGCTCCTCCGAACCCTCGACGATCACCTTGACGTGCACGGGGACGCCGCCGTTCGCCTTCAGCGCCCGCAGCGCCAGCAGGTGCATGATCACGCCGCCCTTGCAGTCGGCGGCCCCGCGCCCGTACCAGCGGCCGTCGCGCTCGGTCAGCTCGAAGGGCGGGGTCACCCAGCCGGCCTCGTCCAGCGGCGGCTGCACGTCGTAGTGCGCGTACAGCAGCACGGTCTTCGCGCCCTCCGGGCCCGGCAGGCAGCCGTACACCGACTGCGTGCCGTCCGGGGTGTCGAGCAGCGCCACGTCCTGGAAGCCCTCGGCGGTGAGCGCGTCCGCGATCCAGTGCGCGGCGCCCTCGCTCTCCTCGCGCGGGAACTGGCCGAAGTCCGCCACCGACTTGAAGGCCACCAGTTCGGTGAGCTCCTCCTTCGCCCTGGGCATCAGCGAGGCGACGGTCGCGGCGACCGGATTCGACGACATGGGCACGCTCCTTGTGGGTGCGACGTTGAAGCTTCTGCGTACTTCTTTGTACGAGATGATCGTGCGGTGTGCGTGAGGACCCGTGTACGGGGCACTTGCGCCGCCGATCCTCCCACAGTGGCCCGAGGTGATCGCCGCCGTAGGATGCGGGAGGACATCAGCGGCAGGCGGCTGGATCGGGAGCAGTAGACCATCGTGAGCAGCGAGAACTCTTCGGCGGACGACGTACAGCAGGTGTGGGACGTCGTCGTGGTGGGCGCGGGACCCGCGGGGGCCTCGGCCGCCTACGCGGCGGCGGTCGCGGGACGGCGCGTGCTGTTGCTGGAGAAGGCGGAGCTGCCGCGCTACAAAACGTGTGGCGGCGGCATCATCGGCCCCTCCCGCGATTCGCTCCCTCCCGGCTTCGAGCTGCCGTTCAAGGACCGGGTGCACGCGGTGACGTTCTCCCACAACGGCCGCTTCAGCCGCACCCGCCGCTCCCGGCAGATGCTGTTCGGGCTGATCAACCGGCCCGAGTTCGACCAGCAGCTCGTGGAGCACGCGCAGAAGGCGGGCGCCGAGCTGCGCACCGGCGTCGCCGTGCAGCGGGTGGAGCAGCACGGCTCGGCCGTACCGGACCGGCGCACGGTCGCCGTCGTCCTGCAGGGCGGCGAGACGGTGCTGGCGCGGGCCGTGGTCGGCGCGGACGGCAGCGCGGGCCGCATAGGGGCCCACGTCGGCGTCAAGCTGGACCAGGTCGACCTGGGTCTGGAGGCGGAGATCCCGGTGCCGCAGACGGTCGCCGAGGACTGGAAGGGGCGGGTGCTCATCGACTGGGGCCCGATGCCCGGCAGTTACGGCTGGGTCTTTCCCAAGGGCGACACGCTCACCGTCGGTGTGATCTCGCGGCGGGGTGAAGGCGCCGCGACCAAGCGCTACTTGGAGGACTTCATCGGGCGGCTCGGCCTCGCCGGCTTCGAACCGAGCATCTCCTCCGGTCACTTGACCCGTTGCCGCGCCGACGACTCGCCGCTGTCGCGCGGGCGGGTGCTGGTGTGCGGGGACGCGGCGGGGCTGCTGGAGCCGTGGACCCGCGAGGGCATCTCCTTCGCGCTGCGCTCGGGCCGGCTGGCGGGGGAGTGGGCGGTGCGGATCGCCGAGGCGCACGACGCCGTGGACACGCGTCGGCAGGCGCTGAACTACGCCTTCGCCGTCAAGGCGGGGCTCGGTGTGGAGATGAGCGTCGGCAAGCGGATGCTGGCCGCGTTCGAGCGGCGTCCGGGGGTGTTCCACGCGGTCCTCACCGGTTTCCGCCCGGCCTGGAAGGCGTTCAAGGACATCACGCGGGGCTCGACGACGCTCGGCGAGCTGGTCCGCACCCACCCGCTGGCGCACCGCGCGCTGATGGCGCTGGACCGGCGTCCCGCGGGCGACGAGGTCAGCTCCTGACCGTGATCCGGAAGACCGGGTGGTCCTGGGCGGCCGCGACGATCTCCTCGTCGGAGGACCGGGCGGTGACCCCCTGGAAGTACTGGTTCACCTCCCAGCCCCACTTCTCCAGGTAGGTGCGCAGGATCGGGAGCTTCTCCTCGTCGGGAAGCTCCACCGCGGTGAAGGCGCGGACCTTGCGTCCCACGCGCAGTTCCCCGCCGCCGGCGGCGCGCATGTTGCGCACCCACTGGGAGTGACCGCGTGCCGAGACCAGGTACTGCCCGCCGTCGTGGGTGTGCGGGTTGACCGGGATGCGCTGCATCCGCCCGCTCTTGCGGCCGCGGACGGACATCTCCGCGGTTCCGGCGAGGCTGACGCCGTGCCGGGCCAGCCAGCCGATGACGCTGTTGAGCCGGATGGCCATGGGGCTGCCCTTGAGGTAGTACGGCGTGGACGACGACATCGGTGACCCCCGGGTCGGAGTGGCGGCAAGAGCGCTGCTCTCTTTTGTGAGCACTGCTCTCGCGGTGCGCCTTCAGTCTGCATGATGTCGGGGCGTCAAAGCAAGAGCAGTGCTCTCTTTTGCGTGCGCCGCTCTTGTTTGTGTGCGCCGATCGTATTCGCGTGCGGCGATCGTGTTTGTGTGCGCCGCTCTCGTTTGTGTGCACTGCTCTGGATCCGTGGAACACTGGCCCGCATGAGCAGCACCGCACATGGCGCCCGCGCCCGGGCCAGGATCGAAGTCACCGCGGCCATCAAGGAAGAGGCCCGCAGACAGCTCGCGAAGGAGGGTGCCGTCAAGCTCTCGCTGCGGGCCGTCGCCCGCGAGCTCGGCATGGCCTCCTCCGCGCTCTACCGCTACTTCCCCAGCCGCGACGACCTGCTGACCGCGCTCATCATCGACGCCTACGACTCCCTCGGTGCGGCGGCCGAAGCGGCCCGGGACGCGGCCGCCGACGTCGGACCGGTGCGGCGCTGGACCGCCGTGTGCGAGGGCGTGCGCGGCTGGGCGCTCGGGCACCCGCACGAGTACGCGCTGATCTACGGCACGCCGGTGCCCGGCTACACCGCGCCCGAGACGACCGTTCCGGCCGCCGCCCGCTCCGCCCTCGTCGTCATCGGCATCCTCCGCGACGCGCACCAGGGCCTCGGCCTCGCCAAGCCCCCGCTGCCGGCCGAGCTGAGGCCCGAGGCCGTGCGCATGGCCGCCGACCTCGCCCCCGACCTGCCGCCCGAGGTGGTGGTGACGATGGTGGCCGCCTGGGCCCAGCTGTTCGGGCTGATCGGGTTCGAGCTGTTCGGGCAGTTCAACCGGGTGGTGGAGGACCGCGACACGTTCTTCCGCCACGCGGCGGGGCAGCTCGCGCACTCCGTGGGTCTGGTGTACCCGCAGCAGGGCCCCGTGGCCGCGCCGGGCGGGCCCGCCGCCGAGCCGTCGTAGGAGGCAGGGCGGACGGACGTACTCCGCCGGGAGTACGTGTGATCACCACGCCGGGCCGACGTCGAACCGGGCGTCCGGCGTCTAGCGTGACGGACATGGACGAGCAGCGCGGACCCGGCGGCGGGCCGCCGGGGTGGTGGCGCCCGGGGAGGCCGCTCCGGCACGGCCCGCCCGGCGGGATCCGCCGGGCCCACGAGGACGACGGGACCTCCGGAGCCCACGGAGCCGCGGCCGCCGACGGCAGCGAGGACCGGCGCCCCCGGTGGCCCTGGCGTTCCACCGTGCTGCTCACGGTGTTCGTGCTGGTCGGATCCGGCTTCGCCGAGCACGCCCAGGAGGGCGAGCGGGTCGCGTTGGACCCCCTCGGGCGGGTCCCGCTGTTCCTGGCGGGCGCGGTCCTGCTGTGGCGCAGGCGTCACCCCGTGCCCGTCGTGTTCGGCACCGTGGCCGCCGTCCTGTTCTACGACGGGGCCGGATACCCGTACGGACCGGTGTTCCTCACCGTCGCCGTCGCCTGCTTCAGCGCCGTCGTCTCGGGGCACCGGCATGCCGCGTGGGCGGCGATGGGGGGCTTCTGAGCGGGACATGTGCTGATCGCCCATGTGCTGTACGGATGGCTGCCGCCCTCCGGCGACCGGGCGCCCTCCTGGAACCAGGAGATCGTGATCGCCACCTGGGCGGTGGCGCTCGTGGCGGTGTCGGAACTGGCCCGGACCCGCCGTGAGCAGTGGGCGCGGGAGCGGGCCGAGCGGGTCCGGGCGGCACGGCGGCGCGCGGACGAGGAGCGGCTGCGGATCGCCCGCGAACCGCACGACGTCCTCGCGCACAGCATCTCCGTCATCAATGTGCAGGCGGGCGTCGGACTCGCCCTGCTGGACAGCGACCCGGAGCAGGCGCGCAGCGCGCTCACCACCATCAAGGCCAAGAGCGAGGAGGCGCTCGGGGAGGTGCGTCAGGTGCTCGGCACACTGCGCGCGCCGGGCGCCGCGCCGCGCGCACCGGCACCCGGCCTGGACCGGCTGCCCGAACTGGTGGAGCAGGCCGCGAGCGCGGGCCTCACCGTGACGGTCGAGGGGGAGCCGCCGCGCCTGCCGCCCGGTGCGGACCTGGCCGCCTTCCGCATCGTCCAGGAGGCCCTCACCAACGTCGTACGGCACTCGGGCTCGCGCGAGGCGCGGGTGCGGATCGAACGGGGCGGGGGGCGGTTGCGGCTGCGCGTCGACGACGACGGGCCCGCCACCGGCGCCGACGCGGGCGGCAGCGGGAACGGGCGCGCCGGGATGCGGGAGCGGGCCGCCGCGCTGGATGGCACCATCGAGGCGGGCCCGCGCCCGGACGGCGGCTTCCGGGTGCTCGCCGTACTGCCGATCGAGGCCGAGGAGGACGGGTGATCCGCGTACTGCTCGCCGACGACCAGTCACTGGTCCGGGCGGGATTCCGCGCGCTGCTGGACGCGCAGCCGGACATCGAGGTGGCCGGGAGGCGTCCGACGGCGAGGAGGCGGTGCGGCTGATCCGCGAACGGCGGCCCGACGTCGTGCTCATGGACATCCGGATGCCCGTGCTCGACGGTCTCGCCGCGACCCGCCGGGTCACCGGGGACGCGGGGCTGGGGGACGTGAAGGTGGTCATGCTCACCACCTTCGAGCTGGACGAGTACGTCTTCGAGGCGATCCGCTCGGGAGCCTCGGGCTTCCTGGTCAAGGACACCGAGCCGGAGGAACTGCTGCGCGCGGTGCGGGCGGTGGTCGGCGGTGACGCGCTGCTGTCGCCCGGGGTGACGCGCCGGCTGATCGCGGAGTTCGCGGCCCGTTCCAAGGAACCGGCCGCCGCCGGCGCCCTGTCCAGGCTCACCGGGCGGGAGCGGGAGGTCATGGCGCTGGTCGGCATCGGCCTGTCCAACGAGGAGATCGCCCGCCGTCTGGTCGTCAGCCCGCTCACCGCCAAGACCCACGTCAGCCGCACCATGGTGAAACTGGGCGCCCGCGACCGGGCCCAACTGGTCGTGCTGGCCTATGAGTCGGGGCTGGTACGGCCCGGCTGGCTGGGCTGAGCCGCCCGCCGGAACCTGACCAGTACGGATACCGTGCGGACGGCGAACAGCACGGTCGCGAGCAGTGATCCGGTGTGGCGCAGCACCGTCTCGAAGGTGCCCGGCAGCTCGAAGAGCAGAGCAGGCCCCGCCACGGCCCCGAGGACGACCGCCGCCGCGAACGCCGCGCTGCACAGCGCGTACCCGGTTTCCACGGTGATCGCGTCCCGCTCGGCCCGGCTCCGCCGTCCCTCGTACCCCGTCACGCCGCCCCCTCGCATCCGGCCACCCGAGGAGTGAAACAGGTGTGCGCCCGGCGGGCAAGGAACCCGGCCGGGGCGCACGCACCGGAGCCGGCCCCCTGGCCGCGGGCGCCGACGCGTGCCGCCTCCGTCCGCCGGCCGGTGGACTCGGCCACGACCACGGACCGGCCGCCCTCGCGGCGCGGAACCCCGGCAAGGTCCCGCAGCCGGGGGCCGGCGTCCGTCGGGGACGGGGGTGGTGAGTGGAGAAGGCGCGCTCGGGAGACTCGTACGCGCACGCCTGCTACGGTGCGCCCATGGCGGCGGAGCAGGCCGAACAGGCGCTCGTGGAACGGTGGCGGGACGTGCTCGCGCTGCATGCGCGCACCCAGTGCGAGATCGACCGCGCCCTGCACGGACACGGCCTGTGCGCCAGCGACTTCGAGGTCCTCGACATCCTCGCGCGGGGCCCCGGACCGGGCGGCTGCTCCTACCGCCTCCAGGAGATCTCCGAGCACGTCCATCTGAGCCAGAGCGCGCTCTCCCGGCTGGTCGCCCGGCTGGAGAAGGAGGGCCTCGCCGAGCGCGGGACGTGTCCGGAGGACCGGCGGGGAGTGAGGGTGTCGCTCACGGCGAAGGGGCGCGCGCTGCACGGCGAGGTACTGCCCGTGCAGCGCGCGGTGCTGGCCCGGATGCTCTCCGACGGCTGAGCGGCGGGGTCCTCAGCCCACGGCGGACGTCTCCCGCCAGAGCGCGGCGAGCTCCGGATCGCCCGACACCGCCGGTACCGGCACCCGGTTCCACAGTGCGAGATACAACTGCTCGGCGGGTCCGGACAGTTCGCACTCCGCGTCCCCGGCCGCGTCCCGGCTGGTCACCGGCGGCTCCTGGGACAGCCGTACGGTCCACACCGCGTCCGCGTCGGTCGCGCGCACCCGCAGGACACGGGGCGCCCGGGTGCGCACCCTGCTCCTGGGCCGCGCGTGGAACCCGCGCAGCAGCTCGTCGACGCCGTCCACGGCGAAGTCCGTGGCGACCGGCGACGGTGTGCCGCCGCGTGCCGACTCGGCGTCGAACCGGTGGACGGTCGTCTCGTGCGCCTGCCGGCGGGCCCAGAACGCGAGCGCGGAGGGCGGTCCGGGCAGGAAGGTGAAGCACTCCACGTCGGGCGCCGCACCCGTCAGGGTGTCCACCAGGCGGCGGTGGCCGTCGCGGTACCAGGCCACGAGCGCGGGGCCGTCCAGTGTGGGGTGTTCGTCCGTCGGGCGCGGCGCGGTGTGTCCGTCCGCGACGAAGGCCGCGGCCCACCGGTGCACCACACCGGTGTGCCGGACCAGGTCCCGCGTACGCCACCCCGGGCAGGTCGGCACGGCGGCGTCCGTGCCCGCCCGCTCCGCGGCGTCGGCCAGCAACTGGCCCTCTTTCTCCAGTGTTTCCAGGAACCAGGCAGTGTCCGTCATGGGCGGGAGTCTGCCGTACGGACGCCTGCCCGGGCCCTACGGGAGCGGGGTACCGCCCGTCGCGTTCACGATCTCCGCGGTGATGTACGACGCCTCCTGCGAGGCGAGGAAGACATACGCCGGGGCCATCTCGGCCGGCTGGGCCGGACGCCCGATGGGCGCCTGCTTGCCGAACTCCGCGGTGTCCGGCAGGGTCGCCGGGATCAGCGGCGTCCACACCGGCCCCGGCGCCACGGCGTTGACCCGGACACCCCGTTCGATCAGCATCTGCGCCAGTCCCTGGGTGAACGTGACGATGGCGCCCTTCGTGGTCGCGTAGTCCAGCAGGTGCGGGCTCGGCTTGTAGGCCTGTACGGAGGCCGAGTTGATGATGCTGCCGCCCTCCCGCATGTGCGGCACGGCCAGCTTGCACAGCCAGAACATGCCGTACAGGTTGGTCCGCATCACGCGGTCGAACTGCTCGGTGGAGATCGCCTCGATGCCGTCGGGCTGCGACATCTGGTACGCCGCGTTGTTCACCAGGATGTCGATCCGGCCGAACTCCGAGACCGCGCGGTCGATCAGCGCCCGGCAGTTCTCCTCGTCCCGCACGTCGCACGCGACGGGCACGGCCCGCCGGCCGGCCTCCTCCACCCACCGCACGGTCTCGGCGGCGTCGTCCTTCTCGCTGTCCAGGTACGTGAAGACCACGTCGGCGCCCTCGCGGGCGAACGCCAGGGCGACCGCCCGGCCGATCCCCGAGTCCCCGCCCGTGATCACGGCCTTGCGGTCCGCCAGCCGGCCGCTGCCCCGGTAGGAGTCCTCCCCGTGGTCCGGCGGCGGGTCCATGGGACCGGTCCAGCCGGGATGCGGCTGGTCCTGGGACGGGAAGTCGGGGGTCGGGTGCTGCTCGACGGGATTCTGCTGCTCGGTCACGGTCTCTCCCATGTCCCTGGAGGGGCGGTCGTGCGGTCGGCGCCCGCCGACGGAGAACCGGCGGACATCGTCGCCCGGGTACCCCCGTACCGCGCACCCGATCCGGTCCGCCCCACCGCCACCCGGACGGCCGGGGGACTGTTGCCTCCCGGTCGGCCGGGGGACCGGGCGGAATCAGTCCGCGCGCACGTGACGGGTGGCGAAGCCGATGACGGTGGCCACCGCCGCCAGCACCGCCACGCTGGTCAGCGCGGCCGGGAGGCTGAACCAGTCCGCCATGAAGCCGATCGCGGGCGGGCCGAGGAGCATGCCGCCGTAGCCCAGGGTGGAGGCGGTGGCGACCCCGCCGGCGCCCGCGAGCGCGCCCGCCCGCTCGACGGCCACGGGGAACAGGTTGGCGAGCCCGAGGCCGGTGACCGCGTAACCGAGCAGGGCCGCCCACAGGGACGGCGCGAGCGCGCCGAGCAGCATGCCGGCCGTCGCGGTGGAACCGCCGGCCAGGACGGTACGGGTCCGGCCCAGCCGTTCCAGCAGCGTCGTCCCGGAGAGCCGCCCGACCGTCATGGCCAGCGCGAAACAGGAGTACCCGACGGCCGCGGCGCCCGGCGAGGCGCCGAGGTCCTCCTCCAGGTGGAGCGCGCCCCAGTCGGCCAGCGCCCCTTCGCCGTACGCGGTGCACAGCGCGATGAGCCCGAAGACGATCACCAGCGCGCGGGTACGGCGGTCCGGCCGGCGCGGGGCGCCCTGCCCGGTCCGTCCCGCGTCCGCCGGGGTCGGCGGCTCGCACCGCATCAGCGCCCGCCCCGCGACGGCCGTCACGAGCAGCCCCACGGCGGCGAGCCCCCACAGATGCCGGGTGGGCGACAGCGAACCGGCGACCAGGGCGCCCAACCCCGCGCCGATCATGCCGCCCAGACTGAACGCGGCGTGGAAGCTCGGCATGACGGGCCGTCCCAGCGCGGCCACCAGGTCGACGGCGGCGCTGTTGAAGGCGACGTTGATCCCGCCGTACGCCGCGCCGAACAGCAGCAGTACGGTGCCGAGCGCGAGGACGGAACGGGTCAGCGGGGGCAGCCCGACGCTCAGGCAGAGCAGGACCGCGCAGACGACGGTGACGAGATGGCTGCCGTACCGGCGGCACAGGCGGCCGGTGAGCGTCATGGTGATCACGGCCCCGGCGGAGACGCCGAGCAGGGCCAGGCCGAGGGCGCTCGCGGAGGCGCCGGTCTGTTCCTTGATGGCGGGGATGCGCACCACCCAGCCGGCGAAGACGAAGCCGTCGAGGGCGAAGAAGGCGGTCAGGGCGAGACGGAGTCGGACGAGGTCGGTACCCGGCACCACACTGTGCGAACGGGTTTTGTTTATCAGTGGCACAAAGTCAGGCTAGGCAGCGTCGCGGCCTGCGGCAAGAGAGCCCTGAACGGGGCGGACGCGGCCGGTGTGCCGCCGCAGGGGTGGGGACGTTAACCCGTGTGATCGTCCCGGATGGTGGGACCGGGCGCCATGAATGAGCGTGGATCATGCCGGAGACCGGGACATCCGTGCTGACGAGGAGTCAGCTGCCCAGTCTCCCGTGGAAGGACTTCCAGATGCGCTCTGCCCGCATGGTGCTCGCCACCGCGACGGCCACGGCGGCCCTCGCCATCGCCGCGCCCGCAGCCTACGCCGACCACTCGGGCGACGGGGGCTACGACAAGTCTTCGCACAGCAAGGAGTACGACAAGGAGAGCAAGGAGAGCAAGGAGTACGACAAGGAGAGCAAGGAGAGCAAGGAGTACGGCAAGGAGAGCAAGCACGACAAGCCGCACGGCGGCGTGCACACGGGCGGTGGGGCCCTGACCGCCGTGGGCGAGGAGGACTGGGGCACCGCCAAGGACCCGAAGTACGACCCTGAGACGTACAAGGAGAAGGACGACTCGGGCAGCGAGGAGTCCTACGGCGGCAAGCAGGACAAGGAGTGGAGCAAGGAGGAGAAGCCGCGCGGCGGCATGCACACCGGTGGCGGCGGGCTCGCCGAGCCCGGTGTCACCGCGGGCGGTCTGGCCGCACTGGCGGTCCTCGGCACCGGTGCGTACGCGCTGCGCCGCAAGAAGGTCGCCGGGAGCGTGGCCTGAGCCATGCCCGGCTCCATAGACGGGGCCGTCGTACGTGCCTCGCGCGTCATGACGGCCCCGCTCGCTCGTCCGTGTGCCGTGTCCGAATGAGGTGGTCCCCCCGATGCCGGCCAGTCCCCCTTCCCCCCTCGAAACCGATCAGGCGTCGCCGACGCGGCGGAGGCTGCGCGCCGTCATGACGGCGGTCTTCTGGAGTGGAGCCGGCCTGCTGCTGGCCGCGACGCTGATGGGCGGCGGGGAGGGCCCTCCCGACGACGCGCACGGGCCGCGCGCGGCGTCCGCGGTCTCCGCCGCGCCGTCCACCCCCGCCGCGAGCGCCCCGGCCACCCGCGAACCGGCGGCCGAGCACCTGCCGCGGTCCGAGCCGAAGCGGCTGCTCATCCCCGCCATCGACGTCGACGCCCCCTTCATCGACCTCGCCATCGGCAGCAAGGGCCGGCTCGAACCGCCGCCGCCCCACAACACCAACCTGGTCGGCTGGTACGCCAAGGGCGTCTCCCCGGGCGAACGCGGTACGGCGATCATCGCCGGGCACGTGGACACGGCGACGTCCCCGGCCGTGTTCGCACGGCTCAGCGAACTGGAGAAGGGCGACCGCTTCCGGGTGCTGCGCGCCGACGGCGGCAAGGCGACGTTCGTGGTGGACGAGACGGAGTCCTTCAAGAAGGACGACTTCCCCGACGAGCGCGTGTACGCCGACACCCCCGACGCCCAGGTGCGGCTCATCACCTGCTCCGGGGACTACGACCACGCCGCCAAGGACTACACCGAGAACCTGGTGGTCTTCGCCCATCTCGTCTGAGCCGGCTGCCCGGAAGGGGGGAGGACGCCTTCCGGGCAGCGGTCCGTCAGGCCACGGAGCAGGCCGCGCCGTTCAGGCCGAACGCCGTGGGGCTGGGGTTCGCGCCGGTCCGCGAGGCCGTGAAGCCCAGGGAGACCGAGCCGGACGCGGGGATCGACGCGGTGTACGGGGCGGACGCGACGCTGACCTCGGAACCGTTCTGCGTCGGCGTGCCGCCCCACATGTTGGTGATCCGCTGGTCGGCCGGGAAGGTCCAGGTCAGTGTCCAGCCGTTGACCGCCGAGCTGCCGGTGTTGCGGACGGTGACCTCGCCCTGGAAGCCGCCGGGCCACTCGCCGGTCACCCGGTAGCCGATCGCACAGGCGCCCGTCGTGCCGCCGGAGGACGTGGTGACGGTCACCGTGGCGGAGCGCTGCGAGCGGTTGCCGGCGGCGTCCCGGGCGTAGACGGCGAAGGTGTAGGACGTGTCCGCGGTGAGGCCGGTGAGGGTGGCGGAGGTGCCGGCCGTCGTGGTGACGACGGTCTCCGCGCCGCCGCTGATCCGTACGACGTCGTAGCCCGTGACACCGTTCGCGTCGGTGGCGGCGCCCCAGGTGAGGGTCGCGGACGAGGCGGTCACCGCCGAGGCGGCCGGGGTGCCGGGAACGGTCGGGGCCGTGGTGTCGTCGCCCGGGCCGGATCCGTAGACCGCGGCCTCCTCGGACGTGGCGGCGATGCCGTCGGCGCCGTTGAAGAGGCGCTCGCCCCAGCTGGTGAGCTGGTTCGGGTCGAAGTCCGTGACCATGTCGAGGTACTCGACGCCGCCGCCGTTGCCGCTCCAGGACCAGCCGAGGTAGCCGAGGCCGAGCTGCCGGGTGACGGCCAGGATGGCGTCCTCGTCGGGGTCGCCGTCGGAGTGGTTGTGGCCGAACTCGCCGACCACGATGGGGAGTTTCGCCGAGACGAAGCGCCCCAGGTAGTCGCTGATCTCGGCGGCGGTGTCGAAGACGCCGTACATGTGGATGGAGAACACGGTGTTGGCGTCCGGGTCGGCGGCGAAGACCGAGGCGGCGTTGTCGCGCATCGTGAACGCCCAGTCCTGGCCCCAGTTGGGGGCGTCGACCATCAGCGTGTGGTCGAACCCGGCGGCGCGCAGCTTCTGGACGGCGGCCTTGGTGTCGGCCGTCCAGGCCGTGTAGTCGGTGTTGCCGTACGGCTCGTTGCCGATGTTGACGATGACGTAGTCCTCCTGGCCGGCCAGGGCGCTCTGGACGCCGATCCAGTAGTCGGCGGCCCGGGAGAGGGTGGCCGCTCCGCTCTGCTCGCCGTAGCCGGTGGTGTCGTGCACCTCCAGGACGCAGATCAGCCGGTTCTGCTTGCACTGCGCGACCACGTTCGCCACGTCGGCGGCGTCGTTGCGGGTCCAGCGGTCGCCGCTGGAGAGGACGACGCGCACGGTGTTGGCGCCCTTGGCCTTGATGTGCGCCAGCGAGCCGATCCGGTCGGCGTACCAGGTGTGCGCGTGGTTGACACCACGCATCACGAAGTCGTTCCCGGAGGCTTCGAGGAGCCGGCCGTTCTCGACGCGGAACCCGGTGGGCGCCGCGTGCGCCGGAGTGGTGAAGGCGAGGAACGGGAGGAGGAGTCCCAGGAGGGCGGCGAGCAGGCCGACGGCTCGTGGGGAGGCGGGTGTACGGGGTCTCATGGCGGCTCCAGTGGGGGTGCGGTCGGCTGTCCTTGCTGTGCGCCGTGCGTCGGTCCGTGCGTGCGGTCAGGAGGTGGCCGTGCAGTCGACGGTCGCCGCCGGGGCCGAGGAGGTTGCCGGGGCGGTGGCGATGAAGCCGAAGGCGGCGCTCGCGCCGGGGGCGAGGGCCCCGTTCCAGCTCGCGTTGGTGACGGTGGCCGTGCCGTCGGCGGCCGTGCCGAGGGTGCCGTTCCAGAGCTGGCTGACGCGCGCGCCGTTCGCCGGTACGACCGTCACCGTCCAGCCCGTGACGGGGGCGGCGGAGGTGTTGCGTACCGTCACCTCGGCCTGGTAGCCGCCCTGCCAGGTGGAGACCGCCCGGAAGGAGACGGTGCAGGTGGCTTCGCCGGGCTCGTCCGGGTCGTCGGGATCATCCGGGTCGCCGGGGACGCCCTCCTTCAGCAGTGCGGCCAGGGCCGGGAACCAGCGTGCGGCGATCTTCTCGTTGCCGGCGTCGTTCGGGTGGACGCCGTCATAGGTGTCGGTGGCCGTGTCGAAACCCGTCCACTGGTCGACCACGGTCACCGGGGAGCGGTCGGTGCTCGTCGCCGCGGCCCACGCGGGGACACGGGCGTTGAAGTCGGCCACGCGCTGGGCGCAGGCGGCGCAGGTGCCGGGGTTCATGGGGATGATCTGGGCGACGAGGACCCGCATGTCCGGGTTGGACTCCCGCATCTGGCCCACGAGCTTCGTGTAGGCGGCGAGGATGCGGTCGGGGGAGACGCTGCTCCAGACGTCGTTCGTGCCGAAGTGCATGACAACGATGTCCGGCAGCGTCGCCGCCAGCCGTGCGGGGAGCAGGTCCTGGTCCGCCACGTTGGTGACCAGTTCGCCGCCGTGCCCTTCGTTGTCCCCGTCGTGCGCCACGCCGCAGCCCTGGGCGGGCAGGGTGCCGACGAAGTCGATGTCCGTGTGCCCGGCGTCCAGCAACCGGTTCCACAGCAGGGCCCGCCAGCAGCCCGGCGACCCGGTGATGGAGTCGCCCAGCGGCATGACGCGCACCGGGTCGGCCGCCGCCGGCGCGGCCGCCGCACCCGGCGCGAGGATCAGCCCGAGGGGGAGGAGCAGGGCGGCCAGCAGGCCGAGGAGTGGAAGCGTGCGTAAGCGCAGGAGGCGGGTGTCGCGCATGGTTTCCCCTTCCGTGGATGAGGTGGGAGCGCTCCCATGGGGTCATCAAGCCACTGTTGTCATTGACGCGTCAAGAGGTGGGACGGATTGCGGTCCCGCCGCCCCGATGCCCGTACGCCGTCGGGGCGCGGCCTCTGCGTGCCGCGCCCCGACCGGCGGATGACGCGTTCGATCAGGTCCGGGCGCCCTTCCGGGGCAGCGCCTTGCGCACCAGCGGCCAGGCCAGCAGCAGCACGACGACCGCGTAGACGATCACCGAGAACGGTGTGTCGACCAGACCCGTGACGCTGCCGTCGCTGATCTGCAGGGCGCGGCGCAACTGCTGTTCGGCGGCCGGGCCGAGGATCACCCCGAGGACGGCGGGCAGCACCGGCAGTCCGTACCGCCGCATGCCGAACCCGATCAGGCCGATGACCAGCAGGATCACCAGATCGATCACCTCGCCGCCGACCGCGTACGCGCCCACCGCCGCGAAGAACATGATCCCGGCGTACAGGTACGGCCGCGGGATGCGCAGCAGCTTCGCCCACACCGGGGCCAGCGGCAGGTTGAGGGCGAGCAGCAGCACCATGCCGACGAACAGCGAGGCGATCAGGCCCCACACCAGGTCGGGTTCGCGTTCGAAGAGCAGCGGTCCCGGCTGGATGCCGTACTGCTGGAACGCGGCCAGCATCACCGCCGCGACCGCCGTGGTCGGCAGGCCCAGGGTCAGCATGGACACCAGCGTGCCCGCCGCCGAGGCCGACGCCGCCGACTCGGGGCCCGCGACACCCTCGATCGCGCCCTTGCCCCACTCGTCCTCGTGCTTCGACAGCCGCTTCTCCGTGACGTACGACAGGAACGTCGGGATCTCCGCGCCGCCCGCCGGGATCGCGCCGAACGGGAAGCCGATGAACGGGCCGCGCGCCCAGGACTTCCAGGTGCGCTTCACATCGGCGCGGCCCAGCCACGGCCGGCCCACCGGGATCGGGTCCGGCGGCCGGCGCCGCAGGTGCGCGGCCACCCACAGCGCCTCACCGATCGCGAACAGACCCACCGCGACGATCACCACGTCGACACCGTCGGCGAGTTGCAGCGAGCCGAACGTCAGCCGCTGCTGGCCGGTCATCTGGTCCAGGCCCACCAGACCGATCGTCAGCCCGATCAGCAGCGAGGCCAGACCCCGGATCCGGGACGAACCCAGCACCGACGTCACCGCGATGAACGCCAGCACCATGATGGCGAAGTAGTCCGGGGCGCCGATGTCCACCGCCAGGTCCGCGACCGTCGGAGCCAGCGCCACCAGCAGGACCGTGCCGACCATGCCGCCCGCGAAGTGCCCGATGGCGGCGGCCGCGAGGGCCTGCGCGCCGCGCCCCGACCTGGCCATGGGGTTGCCCTCCATGGCCGCGACCACGGCCGCGCTCTCACCGGGCGTGTTCAGCAGGATGGAGGTGGTCGAACCGCCGAACATCGCGCCGTAGTAGATCCCGGCGAACATGATGAACGCGCCGGTCGGCTCGAGCCCGTACGTCACCGGCAGCAGCAGCGCCACCGCCATCGCCGGGCCGATGCCGGGCAGCACACCGATCGCCGTGCCGAGCAGCACACCCACGGCGGCCCAGAGCAGATTGAGCGGGGTGAGGGCCGTACCGAAGCCGTCCATGAGGGAGTTGAGGGTGTTCATCTCACAGCACTCCCATCAGCGGACCACCGGGCAGCGGCACTCCGAGCAGGTTGTTGAACACGGCGTAGGTGACGAAGGAGACCACCGCCGCGATCAGCGGATCGCGGTCGGGTCTGCGGCTGCCGAGCGCGAGGGCCGCGCCCCAGAAGAGCAGCGCGCCCGCGACGGGGAAGCCCAGCGGCTCGATGAGGACGGCGGCGCCGAGGAACACCCCGGCGAGCAGCGACACCGTGCGCCAGTCGGCGGGTTCGGACAGGTCGACGTCCTCACCGGTCTCGGCCTGCCCCCGGCCGCCGCGCAGCACGTCGACGGCGAGGAGCGCGGCGATGACGAGCAGGCCGGCACCGACCACGACCGGCACGGTCCTCGGGCCGACGGGGCCGCGCTGGGTGATGTCGACGTCCATGGTGAGCGCGTCGGTCAGGACGAGCACGCCGAGGGCCAGCAGCAGGGCGCAGACGCCGAGTTCGGAGTGGTCGCGGAGCCAGGAGCGGCGTCCGTCGGTGGGCGTGGGCGTGGGGGTGGCGCCGGTGGCCGGTGTCGTCACAGTCCGAGCTCCTTCAGCACCGAGACCACGCGCTTGTCCTCGGAGTCCAGGAACGCGCCGAACTCCTCGCCGGTCAGGAAGGCGTCGTCCCAGCCGTTGCGCTTCATCGACTCCCGCCACTCCTTGGAGCCGTGCAGCTCCCGCACCAGGCGTACGAGCTTGTCGCGCTCGGCGTCGGTGAGGCCGGGCGGGGCGACGATGCCGCGCCAGTTGGTGAAGTTCACGTCGTAACCCGCCTCCTGGAGGGTCGGCGCGTCGAGTCCCGCGACGCGTTCCGGGCCGGTGACCGCGAGCAGCCGCAGCTCACCGGAGTTGATCTGGTCGAGGTACTCACCGACACCGGAGACACCGAAGGTGACCTTGTTGCCGAGGATCGAGGCGAGCAGTTCGCCGCCGCCGTCGAAGGGGATGTAGTTGACCTCCTTCGGTGGGATACCGGCCGCCCGCGCCATCAGCATCGGCGCGAGGTGGTCGGGCCCGCCGGGGGAGGACCCGCCGCCCACCGGGAGCCTGCCGGGGTCCTCCTTCCAGGCGCCGATCAGATCGTCGACCGTCTTGTACGGGGAGTCCTTCCCGACCACGACGACGTCCTGCTCCTCGGTGAGCCGGGCGATCGGGGTGGTGTCCGCGAGGGTCTTCGGCGCGTCGTTGGAGCGGACGGCGCCGACCACGCCCAGGCCCATCGACATGGCGAGCTTGCCGTTGCCGTGCTCGCTCACCAGCCGGCTCAGGCCGACGGTGCCGCCGGCGCCGGGCAGGTTGAACACCTCGATGGAGTGGGTGAGCCCGGCGTCCTCGGCGTTCTTCGCGGCCGTACGGGCCGTGATGTCGTAGCCGCCGCCGGGCGAGTTGGGAACCATGAAGCGCAGGCCCGGGATCTGCGTGCCGGTCTCGGTGCCGCTGCCGGTCGTGAGCAGCGGCGGGCCCACGAGTACGAGCACGGCGGCCCCGAGCAGGGCGAGGGGTGTGCGCAGGCGCACGAATGCCACCACCTGTCGGTCGGTCGTCTGGGATCACGCCAGGCCCTGTGGGGGAGGGTGACGCGGGCCACATGGTGCCCGCGCGCCGCCGGGCTGTCGCGCTTGCGGAAGCAATGGAGGTTGTGGTCATTGCGTCAGCGAGGGTGCGCCAGTGGTGCACGTCTCTTTCCCCAGCCGCAGGTGGGGGCCATGATGGGCGGTCCCGGTCACCTCACCGACGCGGTGGCGGAAGGAGTAAGCCGATGGACAGTGGTCGGGGCGATCGCCCTGCGCCCGCGACAGCCGACGCGATCGATGTGCTCGTGGTCGACGACGACTTCCGGGTGGCCCGGGTGCACCGGGCCTACGTCGAACGCCTCGACGTGTTCCGGGTCGTCGGTGCCGTGGGGACGGGGGAGCAGGCCGTCGCCGCCGTGGACGAACTCCGTCCCGATCTGGTGCTGCTCGACCTGTACCTGCCCGATGTGTTCGGTCTCGATGTCATCCCCCGGCTGCGGACCGCCGGGCACGACTGCGACGTGATGGTCATCAGCGCCGCCCGGGAGGCGGACGCGGTGCGCGGCGCGGTGCGGCACGGGGTCGTCGACTATCTGCTCAAGCCGTTCGACTTCGAGGACCTGCGGGGACGTCTGGAGCGCTACGCGGTGCAGCGCGGGCGGCTGCTCGACACGGTGGTGCGCGGTCAGGCGGACGTCGACCGGGTGCTGGCGGGCGGTGCGGCGGGGCCGGTGTCCCCGGCGCTGCCCAAGGGCATGAGCGCGGAGACCGCAGGGCTGGTCGAGCGCACCCTGCGCGAGACCGACGGCACCCTGTCGGCCACCGAGTGCGCCGCTCTGACCGGGGTCTCGCGGGTCAGCGCCCGACGGTATCTGGAGTACTTCCACACCGTGGGCGCCGTGGAGGTGTCGCTGCGCTACGGGGCGACGGGACGGCCCGAGCGGCGGTACCGGTTCCTGGGGCAGGGTGGAGGGCTGCGGTCGGGGGGTGGGCTGCGGGCGTAGGGGGTCCGGATTTGGTTTCGGCTTCGGATTTCGGCTTCGGGTTCGGGTTTCGGTTTCGGCTTCGGTTGATCTCGAATACGGGGCATGGGGTTGTCCCTGTCTGCGGGCGGGCCTAGGGTCGACCATGAGAGTAAGCGCTTTCTAAGACGCTTTCCGGTCTGCCTTCGTCGTCGTTCCGAGGAGCGCCGCATGTCCTTGTCCCCCGTCCGCCGCCGTGTCGCCGTCGTCGGCACCGGCGCCATCGTCACCGGTGGCCATCTGCCCGCGCTGCGCGCCCACGCCGACCGCACCGAACTGGTCGCCGCCGTCGACGTGGACCAGGGCCGGCTCGACGCCTTCCGCGCGACCGCCGGGGAGCAGGTCGCCGGGTTCACCTCGATGAGCGCGATGCTGGACGCCGTACGGCCGGACCTGGTGCTGATCGGGACCCCGCCGTCGTTCCACCGGGAGCAGACGGTGGCCGCGCTCAAGGCCGGCGCCTGGGTGCTGTGCGAGAAGCCGTTGTGCCTGTCGCTCGCCGAGTACGACGACATCGCGGCCGCCGAGGAGGCCTCGGGGGCGTACGCCTCCGTGATCTTCCAGCACCGCTACGGCTCCGGCGCCGTCCACGCCCGTGAGCTGATCCGCGGCGGTGAGCTGGGTGCCCCGCTGGTCGCGCACTGCCAGACCACCTGGCACCGGGACAGCGCGTACTACTCCGTGCCCTGGCGCGGACGCTGGGCCACCGAGGGCGGCGGGCCCACCATGGGGCACGGCATCCACCAGTTCGACCTGCTGCTGCACCTGCTCGGCGAGTGGGAGGAGATACGGGCCATGGCTGCGCGCCTCGTCCACGACACCGAGAGCGAGGACGTCTCCACCGCCCTGGTCCGCTTCCGGGGCGGCGCGCTCGCGACCGTCGTCAACAGCGTGCTCTCGCCGGACGAGGTGAGCCGGATCCGTGTCGACTGCGCCGACGCGACGGTCGAACTCACCCATCTGTACGGGCACGTCAACGACGACTGGGCCTACACCCCGGCCCGGCACGTCCCCGCCGAGCGTGCCGCGGCGTGGCGTACGCCCTCGCGGGACGTGCCCAGTTCGCACACGGCGCAGCTGGGCACCCTCCTCGACGCCTACGACGCCGGTACGCGACCGCCGGGGAGCGGGGCGGAGGCGCGGAGCACCCTCGAGTTCGCCGCCGCCCTGTACAAGGCCGCGTTCACCGGGCTGCCGGTGCGGGCCGGGGAGATCGGCCCCGGTGATCCGTTCTACGCAGCCATGCACGGTGGTCACTCCGACTGGGCGCCCGAGGAGCACTGATGAGTATCCGCGTCACCCATGAGGTCGGCGATGCCGTGGTGGTGACGGCCGCGGGGGGAACGGAGATCCTGCGGTACGTCTACCGGCCCGACCCCGAGGCGTTCGAGTCCCGGAAGCCGTACGCCCATCCGGTGCGGACGCTGGGCGGGCGTACGGTCACCGGGTACCGGCCGAACGACCACCGCTGGCACAAGGGGCTTCAGATGACGGCCAGTCATCTGTCCGGACAGAACTTCTGGGGCGGCAACTCGTATGTGCACGGTCGGGGTTACCTGCCCCTGCCCGAGCGTATCGGGTCGATGCGGCACGACGGGTTCTCCGCCTTCGAGGCCGGGGCCGACCGGTTCGACTGCACCGAGAACCTGACGTGGGTGGAGAACGGCGGTGCCGAGTGGGCCCGGGAGGAGCGCGGACTGCGTGTCCACTCGGTCGACGAGGAGGCCGGGGCCTGGGTGCTGGACTGGTCGATCCGGCTCACGAACCTGCGTGACGTGCCACTGGAGTTCGGCTCACCCACCACCGCCGGCCGTGAGATGGCCGGTTACACCGGGCTGCAGTGGCGCGGGCCGCGCGACTTCACGGGCGGTACGGTCCTCGTGCCGGACGTCGGCGCGGGCGCCGGTGCCGAGGCCGGGGAACTCATGGGCGCGCAGGGGCCGTGGCTCTCGTTCAGTGCCGAACACGACGAGCACGACGGTCACTCCACGCTCGTCTTCGCGCACGCGCCGGAGAACCTCGACGGGAGCGCCGTCCATCCGTCGCACTGGTTCGTGCGCTCGCAGCCCATACCGTCGGTCGCGTTCTCCTGGGCGTTCTTCGAGGAGTTCGCGCTGCCGCCGGGGGAGTCCTTCTCGTACCGCTACCGGATCGTGGTCGCGGACGGTGCGTGGGAGCGGGAGCGGGTGGAGGCGCACCTGGACGGCCTGCCGTGGTGAGTGGGTCCGATCCGCTCCCCGGCGCGGTCGGTCTGTCGCATCTCAGCGCCTACGACTGGGAGGCCGCCGACGGGGTGTGCGGCGGTAGTCCGCATCTGCATCTGGTGTGCACGGAGGCGTACGTCGTCACCGGGGGCCGGGGTGCCGTGCAGACGCTGGGTTCCGACGGGTACCGGGACATCCCGCTGCGGCCGGGGACGGTGGCCTGGTTCACGCCGGGGACCGTGCACCGGATGGTGCAGGGCGGTGACCTGCGGGTCACGGTGCTGATGCAGAACAGCGGGCTGCCGGAGGCCGGGGACGCGGTGTTCACCTTCCCGGCGGAGGTGCTGGCCGATCCCGGACGGTACGCGGACGCCGCGACGCTTCCGGCCGGGACGGGCACGAGGGCGGAGGCGGCGGCGCGGCGGCGACGGGACCTCGCGGTCGAGGGATACCTCGTGCTGCGGGAGGCGCTTTCCGCCGGTGACGACGGGCCGTACCGGGAGTTCCTGCGAGCGGCCGCGGGGCTGGTGCGGGAACGGGTGCCGGTGTGGCGGGAGTTGTGGCGGGCGGGTGCGCTGGCGGCCGCGGAACGCACGGGTGCGCAGTTGGACGCGCTGGCGGGCGGTGACTTCGCCCATCTGGCCGGGGCGGCGGCGTACCGGGCGGAGCCCAGCCGGCGTGGCGGGTACGGGATGTGCGGGCGGCGGGACGAGTACGGGCTGCCGGGGGTCACCGTGCCGTACGGGGGCGGGTGAACCCGCCGCCCTCGCGGACGGCGCCGGGACTCTCCCGGTGCCGTCGGACCGGCGGAGTCTGCTTGGATGTCGCAGGTGACGAACGGCTCCCCGGGTCCCCGTGCGGACGAGGCCGGTTCCGGCCGGACGGCCGCCCTGCTGGAACGCGCCGCCGGTCGGGACAGTCAGGCCTGGAGCGACCTCTGGACGGAGCTGTACCACGACGGCACGCTCGACGTGTCCCATCCGCCGGTGCTGCCCGCGCTGACGGACATGGCCGAGGGGGACGACGCCGACACGGCCGCTTCGGCCCTCCATCTGGCCGGCGCGCTCCTCGGCCAGGCCGATCAGCGGTACGAGACCCGGGACCTGCGGGACCGGCGGGCACCCGAGGTCGCGCGCCTGCCGGCCGCCGCCCACCGGTGGCGCCGGGTCACCAGGGACCGCAACGACTACTGCCACCTGCTCGAAGCGGTCCTGGAGCTGGAAGGCGACATCCCCTGGGGAGAGGAGCTGGCCCGGGGCATCGTCAGCGAGGAGTACGAGCTCGAATGCCCTGACGAGGACTGCTCCGCGGTGCTGTGGGTGGTCATCGGTGAGCGGGGCTTCTTCAGCACGTCGGAGGAGTACACCCTCTCCGACGGTGTCGAGACCCACCCCCTCCGCCCGGCCGCTCCCGGTGCTCTCGACGGCCTCGGCCGCCGCCTCCACGGGCTGGCCCTGGCGGACGGCCACGAGGACGTGGCGCATGCCCTGGCCCATGCCTTCGGCGAGGCGACCTGTCCGCAGTGCGAGAGGCGCTGCTCCGTCGTCGGACAGGTCATCGCTCGTTCGGGCTGAGCCCGCGGGTGCGGGACCGCGGTCGACGGACCGGGAGTGATCCCCGTCACCGGCGGCCGCGGAGCGGGCCGTGCCGGCGTCCGTGGGTCACGGCCGGCGCGGGGACCGCATCCGGTGCGGGGCGTACGACGCCGGAAGCCGGGCCGCGCCCACGGCCAGCGCGGTGGCCGCACTGGCGATGCCCAGAATCGCCCCGGCGGCCACATCACCCGGATAGTGCACACCCGTGTGCACCCGCGAGTACCCCACCGCACACGCCAGCGCCCCCAACGGGACCGACGCCGCGGGCAGCACCGTGCCCACCGCCGTCGCGAACGCGACCGCCGACGCCGTGTGCCCCGAGGGGAACGACGCCGATGTGGGCATCCGCACGTGCCGGTCCACGGTCACCCGCGCCGCCTCCCGGTCCGGCCGGGCCCTGCGGACCAGCCGCTTGCCCAGCAGATTCGCCGACGCCGACGCCACGGCTATGGCGCCGACCCCGGCCAGCGCCGCCCGCCGCGGCCGCGCCCCGCTCAGTGCGAGGACCCCGGCGATGGCGAACGAGATCTTGGAGTGGTCGGCCGTGTGGGACAGCCTGCGCAGCGCCCGGTCGAGCGTGGGCGTCGGCGTGGCGGCGACCGCCGCGTACAGGGCGCCGTCCACGGCTCTGAGGTCGCCGAGGACCGCGGAGGCGACCCTGCGCAGTCCGTCGGCGGGCGGCACGGGCTTGGTGAGCGGACGGGTGACGTCCTGGTGGTCGGTGGTGGGCGGCTCGCTCATCTGTCTCTCCCGCGGTGGCATCGTCGACGAATCACCAGGTGCCCACGGTACGCATGATCCATCCGCATGCACGCGCCCACCCCGGCCGGCCCGTGGTCACCGTGCCGGTCCTGTCCAGGACCTCGCCCGCCTGCGTGCCCGCGGCGCCTCAGCCCAGGGCACGGTCCAGGTTGAACGCGGCGCTGATCAGGGCGAGGTGGGTGAACGCCTGAGGGAAGTTGCCCTGTTGCTCCCCGGTGTGGCTGATCTCCTCGGCGTACAGGCCGAGATGGTTGCCGTAGGTCAGCATCTTCTCGAAGGCGAGGGACGCCTCGTCGAGGCGCCCGGCGCGGGTCAGCGCCTCGACGTACCAGAACGAGCAGATGGAGAACGTGCCCTCGTCGCCGTGCAGTCCGTCGGGGCTCACCAGCGGGTCGTAGCGGTAGACCAGCGAGTCGGACACCAGGTCCTCGGTGAGGGAGTCGAGCGTCGACAGCCACTTCGGGTCGGTCGGCGCGATGAACTTCGCCAGCGGCATCATCAGGATCGCCGCGTCCAGCACCTCCCCGCCCTCGTGCTGCACGAAGGCCCGGCGCGACGCCGACCAGCCATGGCTCATGATCCGCCGGTAGATGGTGTCGCGGCTCGACTGCCAGCGGGGAAGGTCGGCGGGCAGGCCCCGCCGGTTGGCCATACGGATGGCGCGCTCGATCGCCACCCAGCACATCAGGCGCGAGTACAGGAAGTTCTTCCGTCCGCCGCGCGTCTCCCAGATGCCCTCGTCGGGCTGGTCCCAGTGCGCGCACACCCAGTCCACCAGCGCCGTCACATGGTCCCACTGCTCGCTGGAGACGGGCTCTGCCCACTTGTCGTAGAGGTAGATGGAGTCGATCAGCGCTCCGTAGACGTCCAGTTGGAGCTGGTCGGCCGCCGCGTTGCCGACGCGGACCGGTGCCGAGCCGTGGTGGCCCTCCAGATGGCCGAGTTCACGTTCGGGGAGGTCGGTGCGGCCGTCGATGCCGTACATGATCTGCAGCGGGCCGGAGGCCTTGCGGTCGCCCGGACTGATGTGCCGGGAGACGAACCCCATGAACGCCTCGGCCTCCCCGGTGAAGCCCAGCCGCAGCAGCGCGTACACGCAGAACGCCGCGTCGCGCACCCATACGTACCGGTAGTCCCAGTTGCGTTCCCCGCCGAGCTCCTCGGGCAGGCTGGTCGTCGGCGCCGCCACGATCGCCCCGGTCGGCGCGTAGGTGAGCAGCTTCAGGGTGAGGGCGGAGCGGTGCACCATCTCCCGCCAGCGGCCCCGGTACCGCGAGGAGGACAGCCACCGCCTCCAGTACGCCACCGTCGCGGCGAACTGCCGCTCCGCCTCCCCGCACTCGCAGCGGCTCGGCGTCACCTCCTGGCCGACCCGGTCCAGGGCGAACACCGCCGTCTCCCCCTCGGCCAGCTTGAACTCGGCCCGTACGTCCGGCCCGTCGGTCTCCATCGGGACGGTCGCGGTGAGCGCCAGGGACAGTCCCTCCGAGTCGAAGACCGCGATGCCGCCGGTCAGCCGCACGGTGTGCGGGCGGGAGCCGTAATCGAACCGCGGCGCCACCAGCGTCCGGAACGGCAGGGAGCCGCGTACGCACAGCACCCGCCGGATCAGCCGGTGCCGGGCCTCGTCGGCCGGCGTGCCGCCGACCGGCATGAAGTCCTGCACCTCACCGACCCCGTCCTCGGTGAAGAACCGGGTGATCAGGACATTGGTGTCGGGGAAGTAGAACTGCTTGGTACGGGCCGGCACGGCCGCCGCCAGTTCGAAGCAGCCGCCCCGCTCGGTGTCCAGGATCGCGCCGAACACGCTCGGCGCGTCGAAGGACGGGCAGCAGTACCAGTCGATGGTGCCGTCGGTGCCCACCAGCGCCACGCTGCGCAGATCACCGATCAGCCCGTGGTCGGCGATCGGCACGTACCGGCGCGTGCGGGACTCGTCCCGTTCCCTGGTCGTCCCGTCCATCGCAGCCTCCCTGGGCCGGCACGCCGTGCTCATGTGCCAGCTTAGGCAGCTTCCGCCGGACCGGCTCAGGCCACCACGACCCGCAGTCCCGCCTCCTCGAAGCGGCGTACCGTCTCCGGGTCCGCGCCCGTGTCCGTGACCAGGGTGTCCACCTGCTCGGCGGCGCAGATCCGGGCGAACGCCCGCCGGCCCAGTTTGCTGGAGTCGGCGGCCACGATCACCCGCTCGGCCCGCTCGCACAGCAGCCGGTTGACCGCCGCCTCCGCCTCGTCGTGGGCCGCCGCCCCGTGCACGGCGTCGAAGGCGACGACACCGAGCACCGCCGCATCGAGGGTGATCTGCCCCAGCACACCGTCCGCGAGCGGCCCGACCAGCTCGTACGACTGGGCCCGCGCCACCCCGCCGGTCAGCACGATCTTGAACTGGGGGCGCACGGCCAGCTCGTTGGCGATGTTGAGCGCGTTCGTCACCACGGTCAGCGCGGGCGAGCCCGAGGTGAGGTCTCCGCGTACGGCCAGTGCCCGCGCCACCTCCGTGGTGGTCGTCCCGCCGGTCAGCCCGACCGCCTCGCCCGGCGCGACGAGATCCGCCACCGCCTTCGCGACGCGCTGCTTCTCGGAGGCGTGCCGCGCGGTCTTGTAGCGCAGCGGCAGCTCGTACGACACCCCGTGCACCACCGCGCCGCCACGGGTGCGCACCAGCATCTGCTGTTCGGCGAGCTGGTCGAAGTCGCGCCGGATCGTCGCGGCCGACACCGCCAGTTCGCCGGCCGCCTCCTCGACGTCCAGCCGGCCGCGCTCGACGAGCAGCTCCAGCAGCGTCTTCCAGCGGGCGTCCCGCGACATCCGCCCTCCCGTCATCCTCTTGGTCTCCCTCGGTCTTCGGTGACCCTAACGCACCCGACCTTCGATTGGATGCTTGATTTTGCTCGAAAACTCGCTCAATGTTGCAAGAACAATCATCGAGCCTTCGGGGGTGCGGCATGATCCATGTCAAGGACGAACTGAGCAGTCAGCCCGAGTGCTGGAGCCGCGCCGCCGCGCAGGCCCCCTCCCACGCCCCGGTGCTGCCGGCAGCGGGGGAGCGGGTCGCGGTGGTCGGCTGCGGGACGTCGTACTTCATGGCGCAGGCGGTCGCGGCCCTGCGCGAGAACGCGGGCCAGGGCGAGACCGACGCCTTCGCCGCCTCGGAGTTCCCGCACCACCGGGCCTACGACCGTGTCGTCGCCCTCACCCGCTCCGGGACCACCACCGAAGTCCTCGACCTGCTGGGCCGGTTGAAGGACGGAACCCGTACCACCGCGGTCACCGCCGATCCGGCCACCCCCGTGATGTCACTCGCCGACGAGACGGTCGTCCTCGGTTACGCGGACGAACGCTCCGTCGTCCAGACCCGCTTCGCCACCACGGCCCTCACCCTTTTCCGCGCCCATCTGGGCCTGCACTCCGACGCGGTCGTCGAGGACGGGCGTACGGCCCTCCGTGAACCGCTGCCCGAAGGGCTCGTGGACCGCGACCAGTTCACCTTCCTCGGCCGCGGCTGGAGCGTCGGCCTGGCCAACGAGGCCGCACTGAAGATGCGTGAGGCGGCCCTCGCCTGGACGGAGGCCTACCCGGCGATGGAGTACCGGCACGGACCCATCAGCATCACCACCTCCACCACCGCGACCTGGATGTTCGGTGACGCCCCTGAGGGGCTGGCCCGGCAGGTGCGGGACACCGGCGGGCTGTGGATCGAGGGCACCCTCGACCCGCTCGCCGAACTCGTCCGCGTCCAGCGGCTCGCGGTCGCCGTCGCCGCGGCCCGCGGCCTGGACCCCGACCGGCCCCGCCACCTCACCCGCTCGGTCGTCCTCGGGCCCTGACCCGTCGGAAAGGACGGAACTCCGCAGGAGAGGACGGACCGTGCCCCTCACCACCACCGGCGAGCTCGTCACCCGCGCCGCCGCCCGCCGCTCGGCGGTCGCCTCGTTCAACGTCATCACCCTCGAACACGTCGAGGCCGTCATCGCCGGCGCCGAGTCGGCGAACGCCCCCGTCGTCCTCCAGGTCAGCGAGAACGCCGTGAAGTTCCGCCACGGCCGGCTGCTCCCGCTCGCCCGCGCCGCCGTCGCCGCCGCCGAACGCGCCGCCGTTCCCGTCGCCCTGCACCTCGACCACGTACAGAGCGACACCCTGCTGCGCCAGGCCCCGGACGCCGGATTCGGCTCCGTGATGTACGACGCGGCCCGGCTGCCCTACGCCGACAACCTCGCCGCGACCCGGGCCGCCGTCGACTGGGCCCACGCCCAAGGACTGTGGATCGAGGCCGAGTTGGGTGAGATCGGCGGCAAGGGCGGGCAGGCCGCGCCGGATGCCCACGCCCCGGGCGCCCGTACCGACCCCGGCCGGGCCCGCGCCTTCGTCGCCGACTCCGGCGTGGACGCGCTGGCCGTCGCCATCGGCACCACCCACGCCATGACCACCCGCACCGCCGCCCTCGACCACGCCCTCCTCGAACGGCTGGCCACCACCCTGGACGTCCCCCTCGTCCTGCACGGCTCCTCCGGCCTCCCCGACGACGAACTCGCCGCGGCGGTCACGGGCGGCATCGCCAAGGTCAATGTGGGAACGGCCCTGAACATCGCCATGACCGGCGCGATCAGGGAGTTCCTCACCGCCCACCCGGGGGCGGTCGACTCCCGCGGCTACCTCACGGTGGGCCGGGAGGCGATGACACGGGCGGTGACGGCGATCATCGAGGTGCTGGGGCCGGCCCCCGCGGAGCCCTGAGCTACCGCTTCACGGCCTTCAGGACCACGAACTTCGGGTCCGACGACACCACTTCACTGTTGCCGAACAGCCGTCGCAGCTTCACGTGGTACCCCAGGTGGCGGTTGCCGATCACCCACAGTTCGCCGCCCCGGCGCAGGGTGCGCCGGGCGCCGGTGAACATGCGCCAGGCCGTGGCGTCGGTGGTCGCCTGGTGGGAGTGGAAGGGCGGGTTGTTCAGGACCAGGTCGACGCTGTCGGCCGGTACGCCCGACAGACCGTCGCCGACCCGGAACTCGGCGTGTCCGGGCACGTCGTTCTCCCGGTACGTGGCCTGCGCGGACGCCACAGCCTGGAACGACTCGTCCACGAACAGCACCTCGGCGCGCGGATCCGCCAGCGCCATCGCCGTACCGACGACGCCGTTGCCGCAGCCCAGGTCCACCACCCGTCCGCCGTCCCTGCCGGCGGGCAGGTGCTTCAGGAAGAACCGGGTGCCGATGTCGAGGCGGTCGGCGCAGAAGACGCCGGCGTGGTTGACGACCGTCGCGCCCGACACCGGGCCGATGCCGCCGGGCAGCGTGTAGCGGTACGGCCAGGGGTTCGCGGGACGCTCCCGCGCGGGGTCAGGTGTGCAGAAGACCAGCCGGGCCTTCTTCTCGGCGAGCGAGGTCCTGGTCGGGCCGAGGATCCGCTCGAAGAGGTCCAGCGTCGAGGTGTGGATCTCCTTCACCATGCCGGTGCCGACGACGACCGTGCCCTCGTGCACCGCCGGCGCCAGCCGCAGCAGCTGGTCCTCCAGCAGCGCCAGGCTCTTCGGCACCCGTACGAGCAGCACGTCGATCCGGGCCGGCGGGGGATCCTGCGTGGTGAGCAGCCGGACCGCGCCCGGCTCGGCGCCGTTGCGGGCCAGGTTCGCGCGGGTCGCCTCCTGCCCGAGCCAGGAGTCGGTGATCTGCGTCGGCCGGTGCGCGGCGAGCGCCGTCACCAGCGCGCCCCAGCGGTCGCCGACGACCACGACCGCGCCGGACAGCGGGACCTGCCGGTCGGCGAGATGCCCGAGGAGATATTCGTCGGACGCGTCCCAGGCCCGCAGCCTGTTCCGTGGATCCTCGGGGAACCTGGCCAGCACCGGCTCGCCCCACGCAGTCGTCATACGGTCGTTCATCGTCCGACCAGGCTAGCCCAGCCGCAGCTCAGGGCGCGTCCGGCAGGATGGGAGGCATGGGAGGCATGGACGCCGGGCTGTTCCCCCGGGCACGGAGCGAGATCGCGTCCGGCGCGGTGCACGTGCCGGACTGGCTGGACGCGCGGGCGCAGCGTGAGCTGCTGGAAGCTTGCAGGGAGTGGGCCCGGCCGCCCGCCGGCCTGCGTACGGTCCGCACGCCCGGCGGCGGCACCATGACCGCCCGGCAGGTGTGCCTCGGGTGGCACTGGTACCCGTACGGCTACGCCCGCACCGTCGTCGACGGTGACGGCGCCCCGGTGAAACCCTTCCCCGGCCGGCTCGGCGAGCTGGGCCGCCGCGCGGTGACCGACGCGCTGGGCGCGGACGCCGCGCGCGGTGCCGCGTACGACATCGCGCTCGTCAACTTCTACGACGGCGACGCCCGTATGGGCATGCACCGTGACAGCGACGAGGAGTCGGACGCGCCCGTGGTGTCGCTGAGCCTCGGCGACACCTGCGTCTTCCGCTTCGGCAACACGGTGACGCGGAACCGCCCCTGGACGGACGTGGAGCTGCGCAGCGGCGACCTGTTCGTCTTCGGCGGGCCCTCCCGGCTCGCGTACCACGGCGTTCCCCGGGTGCACGCGGGCACGGCACCGCCCGAGTTGGGACTGGCCGGAAGACTGAACATCACGCTGCGGGTCAGTGGTCGGTAGTCCGCCTCCGGTTGCGGATCATGGGAGACTCGCCTCCATGAGCGGGAAGGCGGACCCCCGGCCGGCGGGGGAAGGGACCACCTCGAGGACGCGGCTGGACCGGGGGCGCGGCGCGCTCGGACCCGCGCTGGAGCTCGTGCACACCGGACGCGCGCCGACCCGCGCGGTGCTCACCGCCGAACTCGGCGTGACCCGCGCGACGGCCGGCGCGGTCGCCGCCGAACTGGAGGCGCTCGGGCTGATCCGGGTGGACGCCCGGCCCGGCGCGGCGGCCGGTTCGCAGGGGCGCCCCTCGCACCGGCTCTCGGTCGCCGAGGACGGGCCCGTGGCGCTCGCCGCGCAGGTGCACTCCGACGGTTTCCGGGCGGCCCTGGTCGGGCTCGGCGGCCGTATCGTCGCCACGGCGCCCGGCTGCGAGGTCGTCGACGCCGACCCGGCGAAGGTGCTCGGCTCCGTCGTCGCGGCCGGCGCCGAACTGCTGGAGGAGACCGGACGGCGGTGCGTGGGCGCCGGGCTCGCCGTGCCGTCGGCGGTGGCCGAACCGGAGGGGCTGGCCCTCAACCCCCTGCACCTGGCCTGGCCGGCGGGCGCCCCGGTGCGGGAGATCTTCGCCGAGCAGGTGCGCGCGGCCGGCCTGGACGGGCCCGCCTTCGCGGCCAACGACGTCAACCTCGCCGCCCTCGCCGAACACCGGCACGGCGCCGGGCGCGGCTCCCGCGACCTGCTGTGCGTGGCCACCGGCCACCGCGGGGTGGGCGGCGCGCTGGTGCTCGACGGGCGCCTGCACTCGGGCAGTTCGGGTCTCGCCCTGGAGGTCGGGCACCTCGCCGTCAACCCCGAGGGCCGTCCCTGCCACTGCGGCAGCCGCGGCTGTCTCGACGTCGAGGCGGACCCGCTGGCCCTGCTCACCGCGGCGGGCCGCGCGCCGGGCCCCGAGATGTCCCTGCTGAAGCAGGCCGACGACCTGATCCACGGCCAGTACGACGACCCGGACGTGCGCACCGCCACCGAGTCCCTCATCGACCGCCTCGGCCTCGGCCTCGCCGGACTGGTGAACATCCTCAACCCGGACCGGATCATCCTCGGCGGACTGCACCGCACCCTGCTGGAGGCCGACCCGGACCGGCTCCGCGCCGTCGTCGCCGACCGCAGCCTGTGGGGCCGCAGCGGCGGCGTCCCCATCCTCCCCTGCACCCTGGACCACAACAGCCTGGTCGGCGCGGCGGAACTGGCCTGGCAGCCGGTGCTGGACGATCCTCTTGGGGCACTGGTGTGACAGACGACGACCGCCCGACGTACAGAAAGCCGACTTCATGACCGACAAGCTCACCGTCAGCGTCCTGGGTACCGGCATCATGGGCGCGGCGATGGCCCGCAACCTCCTCCGCGCGGGGCACACCGTACGGGCCTGGAACCGAACCCGCGCGAAGGCCGAACCGCTCGCCGCCGACGGCGCGCACGTCGCCGGCACCCCCGCCGAGGCGGTCGAGTCCGCCGATGTCGTGCTGACCATGCTGTACGACGGCCCGGCCACCCTGGAGACGATGCGTCAGGCCGCCCCCGCCCTGCGCCGCGGAACCGTCTGGGCGCAGTCCACCACCGCGGGCATCGAGGGCGTCGCCGAACTGGCCGGCTTCGCCCGCGAGCACGGCCTGCTCTTCTACGACGCCCCGGTCCTCGGCACCCGTCAGCCCGCCGAGGCCGGACAGCTCACCGTCCTCGCCGCCGGACCGGTCGAGGGCCGGGACAGGGTGGCACCGGTGTTCGACGCGGTCGGCGCCCGCACCGTGTGGGCCGGGGAGGACGGGGCCACGGCCGGCGCGACCCGCCTGAAGCTGGTCGCCAACAGCTGGGTGCTCGCCGCGACCACCGCCGCCGGTGAGGCCCTCGCCCTGGCCAAGGCCCTCGACGTCGCACCGGACGGCTTCTTCGACCTCATCGCCGGCGGTCCGCTCGACATGGGTTACCTGCACGCCAAGGCCGGGATGATCCTCGACGAGCGGCTGACCCCGGCCCAGTTCGCCGTGACGACCGCGGCGAAGGACGCCAGACTGATCGTGCGGGCCGGTGAGCAGCACGGCGTCCGCCTGGACGTGGCCGCCGCGAGCGCCGAACGGTTCGAGCGGGCCGACGCCCGGGGCCACGGCGACGAGGACATGGCCGCCGCCTACTACGCCAGCTTCGACGACGACCCCACCACCTGACCGGCCGAGCCGCGAGCACGAAGGAGTCCGTAGTGTCCAAGCCCCCGCTTCCCCCCGAGGCACAAGACCTGCTGCGCAAGGCCAACCCCTGCGTCATGGCCACGCTGCGCTCCGACGGCGCGCCCGTGTCCACCCCCACCTGGTACCTGTGGGAGGACGGCCGCGCGCTGATCAACTTCGACGAGGGCCGGGTACGCCTGAAGCACGTCCGCCGCGACCCCCGCGTCACCCTCACGGTCCTGGCCGGCGACGACTGGTACACCCATGTCACCCTGCTCGGCCGGGTGACCGAGATCTACGACGACGAGGACCTGGCCGACATCGACCGCCTCTCCCGCCACTACACCGGCAACCCGTACCCGGACCGGGGGCGGGCGAGGGTCAGCGGCTGGCTCGAGGTCGAGCGCTGGCACGGCTGGGGCGCGATGAAGGACAGCGACCAGGCGGGCGGCTGACCACCGGCACGCCCGGCCGGGATTCCCGGCGAGGGTGCGTTCCGCATCTCTTGCCGGGCCTTTCCTCCAAGGAAGTCGACGCGGCCGTCCGCGTACTCCCCGCGAGGTACGCACAGTGCCGCCGGTCGTACGACGCCCCGGCACCCCTCGCGGGACGACGCTCGGAGATGTCGCACAAGGAGCGACGAGACAGCGCATCCGAGGAGATGGACGACCATGCAGACCCTGGCGCACTTCGGCGACGGCGGGCCCGGCCCGTGGATCCTGTTCCTCCCCGTGATCTGGGCCCTGGTCATCGGCGGCGGCATCGCCCTGCTGCGCCGCACGGTGTGGTGCGGACGCCGTGGGTCCGGTCCCGGACGGCCCGCGGTGGAGGACACCTCGCCCATCGCGGTGCTCGGCCACCGCTTCGCCTCCGGCGAGATCGACGAGGACGAGTACTGGCGGCGGCTGTCCGTCCTGGACGAGCGGTTCGGCCGGCCCGGCAAGGGCGGCACGCGATGACGGCCTGAGACGCCTCACCCCCGCTCCGCCCCGGGCACGGACGCGGCTCACACCCCGGCGGCGATGTTCTCGGTGAGGTGCGCCGGGCGGGGAGCCACCGGCTCCCCGCCGACCCGCCGACCCGCCGACCCGCCGACCCGCCGGTCGGCAGTGTCAGCCGGGGACGGTGGAGCGGGCGGGGGGCCGTTCGGCGTGGTGGTCCCCGGTGGTGTGCTCCACGAGGGCGACCTCCGCGAAGCGGTGGCCGGCGGGCTCGCCGGCCGTGATCCGCGGTTGCCGGTCCCAGGCGGGCACGGCGGTCGCGGACGGTGTCGGTAGGGTGAACCACACGATCTTGCCGGACTCGCCGTCCGGCACCGCGCCCCAGCTCTCGCTCATCGCGGCGACCATCGCCAGCCCGCGCCCGCACGTGGCGAGCGGGCTCGCGTCCGCCATGACCGGCAGGCGCGGGTCGTGGTCGTGCACCGACACCTTGAGCCGGTCGAGCAGCAGCTCGATCTCGACGGTGCAGGTCTTGTCGGGCTGGGCGTGCCGGTGGACGTTGGACAACAACTCCGTCACACCGAGCGATGCCCGGTCTATCAACGAGTCCATATGCCAGTAGCGCAACTGTGCAGATACGATTCTGCGGACTTGGCCGATCCGCGACGGCAGAGCTTGGAGCTCCACCGCGCAGTGCCTGCTTGGGTGAGTGATCACGGCTGCGACTCCCCGACGTGAGGTCCGGAAGAACACGGAAGACGGATCCAGCAGGGCGCCTGCGTGACACTGCCGCCTGCTGTCGTGGCCGGCGGGCTGGTTCGCAGCGTTATCGCCGGTAAACCCAGAGTGACGTGAGACCAGCGTGACGTACGAGGCGAAGTGACGCAAGTCACGGACATCTCAGGCGTCGCGCCCCGACGCCCGGCGCACGGCCTCGATGAAACGGCTGGCGGCGGGCGGGCCGGGTTCACCCGGCGCGGGGTCGTGATCGCCCAGGGTCAGCGAGTACCGGTTGCCGTTGAGGTCCGCGAGCGCCCGGTCCTCGGGCGCGAACCAGGGCCTGGACGCCCGTACCGCCTGCACCGGCGCGCTGTCGATCTCGCTGCCGTAGCTGGTGAGCAGCTCCAGCCGGCCTTCGCTGATCCGGACCTGGCCGGCCCGGGTGAGCGAACGCAGCCGCTTGCCGATCCGCACGCCCGTGGCCGTGAACTCCGGCTCCGCCATGCCACCCGCCCCCTTGTGCGCGTCGGTGTGCCGGACCGTGCTCCACGGGCCGGCTCCTGCCCAGCTCCAGTGTGCCCCCGTACGGGGCCCTGCTCACGCCGGTGCAGTCTGCCCGCACCCGCCGCCGAGCACCAGTGCGCACACCACCGTTCCCCGGGCTCGGGGTGCACTCGCGCCAATGCGCCCCCCTGTCGCCACGCTGCGCGCCCCAGGGGTGCCTTTGAGTGGCTCAAAGGAGTGTTTATGCAGGTGGGAGGTGGTGCGAATGATGCTTATGATCGGAGTACCGGCCGCGCGGGACGCCGTCGGCGCTCAGCGTAAGGAGCCCTGCCGTGAGCACTCCCCGACAGACCCTGACCGGTGCCACCCTCGACGTCGACCACAGCGACGCCGCCTACCGGGCCTGGCTGAAAGAGGCCGTGCGCAGGGTGCAGGCCGACGCCAACCGCTCGGCCGACACCCATCTGCTGCGCTTCCCGCTGCCCGAACGGTGGGGCATCGACCTCTACCTGAAGGACGAGTCGACCCACCCGACCGGCAGCCTCAAGCACCGGCTGGCCCGTTCGCTCTTCCTCTACGGGCTGTGCAATGGCTGGATCCGCCCGGACCGCCCGGTGATCGAGGCGTCCAGCGGTTCCACGGCCGTGTCGGAGGCGTACTTCGCGAAGCTGATCGGCGTGCCCTTCATCGCCGTCATGCCGCGCACGACGAGCGCCGAGAAGTGCCGCCTGATCGAGTTCCACGGCGGTCGGTGCCATTTCGTGGACGACCCCCGCACGATGTACGAGGCGTCCGCCGCCCTCGCGGCGGAGACCGGCGGCCACTACATGGACCAGTTCACCTACGCCGAGCGGGCCACCGACTGGCGGGGCAACAACAACATCGCTGAATCGATCTTCCGCCAGATGGAGTCGGAGCGGTTCCCGGAACCCGCGTGGATCGTCGCCACGGCCGGCACCGGCGGCACCTCGGCGACCCTCGCGCGCTACGTCCACTACATGCAGTACGACACCCGCGTCTGTGTCGCCGACCCGGAGAACTCGTGTTTCTTCCAGGGCTGGACCACCGGCGATCCGGGCGTCGCCTGCGACCGCGGCTCCCGTATCGAGGGCATCGGCCGGCCCCGTATGGAGCCGAGCTTCGTGCCCGGCGCGATCGACCGGATGATGAAGGTGCCCGACGCGGCCAGTGTCGCCGCGGTGCGGGCCCTGGAGCGGGTCATCGGCCGCAAGGCGGGCGGCTCCACCGGCACCGGGCTGTGGAGCGCGCTCAAGATCGTCGCGGAGATGGTGGCGGACGGGCGGCGGGGAAGCGTGGTGACGCTGCTGTGCGACCCGGGGGACCGGTACCTGGACAAGTACTACTCGGACGCCTGGCTGGACGGACAGGGCCTGGACATCGCGCCGTACACGGCGGCGATCGAGTCCCTGCTGCGGACCGGCGTCTGGCCCGGCTGAGAGCTATCCCGCGAGCCTGCGGTCCAGCGAGGTCACCGCGGAGCGGAACGCCCGATCCAGCCCCGGCCGGGCGGCCCTCGGCGCGAGCCGGAAGGGTGCGGTGCCGTCGGCCGCGAACGTCCACCGCACCCGCGTGCCCGTCCCGGCGGGGGCGAGCCGCCACTCCTCGGCCATGGCACGGGCGCCCGGCGCGTTCGTCACGTCGACGCGGTAGGCGTACACACCGGGCTCCTCGGCCACGAGGACCGTCTCGCGGAACCGGGTGCCGCCCCGGAGCCGGATCTCACGCCCCGCGCCGCCGTCGAGGGGGCGGGAGAGCGTGACCGCCCCGAACCACTCCGTCCAGCCGGTCACGTCCTCGGCGAGCGCGCGGTACACCCGTTCCGGCGCGGCGGCGGTCTCCCGCCCGAAGACCAGGCGTACGGGCGCCGCCCGGACGAACTCGTGTCCCACGGGGCGCAGACGGTGGGCCATGGGCGTGTCCCCTTCGACGAGTTCCCCGGCCCCGGCGGTCGGCTGCCGGGCCGTCAGATGTCCGCGGCCTCCGAGGTCTCCGCGTCTTCCGCGGGTTCGCCCGCCACGACCAGCCGCCGCAGATGCTCGGACACCTCCGCGCGCGCCCCCGCGGGCAGCCCGGAATCCGTCACCAGGGTGTCGACCTGCTCCAGGGACGCGAACGAACTCAACCCCACCGTGCCCCACTTGGTGTGGTCGGCGACCACGACCACCCGCCGGGCCGACTGCACCAGACGCCGGTTGGTCTCCGCCTCCGCGAGGTTCGGCGTCGACAGCCCCGCCTCCACCGATATGCCGTGCACCCCGAGGAACAGCAGATCGAAGTGGAGCGCCGCGATCGCCTGGTCGGCCACCGGCCCCACCAGCGAGTCGGACGGCGTGCGCACCCCGCCGGTCAGAACGACCGTGGCCGCGCCCTGCCGGGTCCCCGACGTGCGCTGCGCCGCGTGGAACACATCGGCCACCCGCACCGAGTTGGTGACCACCGTGAGGTCGGGAACGTCGAGCAGCCGGTGCGCCAGCGCGAAGGTCGTCGTACCGCCCGAGAGCGCGATCGCCGCGCCGGGGGAGACCAGTTCGGCCGCCGCCCGCGCGATGTCCTCCTTGGCGGTCGGCTCCAGGCCCGACTTGGCCTCGAAGCCGGGCTCGTGCGTGCTCGCCTCCACCACCGGGACCGCGCCGCCGTGCACCTTCTCCAGCACGCCCTGCCGGGCCAGCGCGTCGAGGTCGCGGCGGACCGTCATGTCCGACACGCCGAGCTTGCGGGTCAGCTCGTTGACCCGGACCCCGCCCCGGCGCCGGACCTCGTCGAGGATCAGGGTGCGCCGCTGCTCCGCGAGCAGGTTCTGATTCTCGCTCACGTACGCTCCGGTCCTTTCGCCGCAAACCGCCCGACACGCCCCGCACCCTCCGCGACGAGCAGGTTCCCGACCGTCATCGGTGCGCGGACGTCCCATCCTCGCATGCCGTGCCCCGCCCGGCGTCACCGGTGGCTCGTCGCGCACATGTCACTGATGTTCCGCATGTCGCTTGCCTGTCACACGGATCGGGGAGATTACGTGACGAGAGGTGCGAGCCGTTCCGCCACGGGAGATCCTGTGCCCGCACGGACGGAGCCGACGGGGCGTCACGGGGGAAGTGCGAATCAGTGAAGAGCGCGCAGCGAAACGGACCGGCCGGGGGCACCGAGGGGACCGCCCTGGAACTCCTGGTCCACGGGGTGGGCGGCACCACCCCCGAGGAGATGCTCGACGACCCGCGCACGGTGCGGATCACCGGTGACGACATCGCCGCCGTGTTCCGCCGCGCCGACGACGCCGACGCGGAGCACCGGCCCGCCGGACGGCGCGAGGGGCCCGTCCCCGAGGCCTACGTCTGGTGCAACCTCACCTCCGGGAACGGCACCCGCGCCCTGTGGCTGCTGCTGCTCCCCTTCATGGTGGTCAACCTCGCCCACTGGATGCGCCCCACCGCCCACGGCCGCCGGCGCGCGGTCCGGCTGTACGGGCTGCTGGTGCGGCTGGCCGGACTCAGCCTGACGGTGCTGCTCGTCGCGGCCGCCTGCGAGGTCGCCCTCGACCTGGCCGCCTGGCAGTGCGCGGGCACGCGCGCGTGCGCCGAACGGCACTCCTGGCTCGGCTTCCTCTCGCCCGGGATGTCCGACGGCGGCTGGTGGAGCACACCGGGCCGCAGGCTGGCGCTGGCCGCCCTGGTGCCGGCCGCCCTCACCGGCCTGCTGTGGTTCCTTTCCCTGCGCACCTGGAGCGCGTACGAGTCCCAGCAGCCGATGACCCACGACCCCGAGCCCGAGGAGGACGGCGGGCGCACCGCACTGAGCCGGCCCGGCTTCTGGTACGGCCGGCGCCTGGTCGCCCGGCTGCGCGCCGCGCACACCGCCGCCGGACTGCTCACCGTCGCCGCCGCGGTCGGCTCCGCCGCCGCCCGCCACGACCGCGAGCCGGGCGGCCCGGCCGTCCTGGGCGTCCTCGGCGTGCTCCTGGAGGCGGCGCTGGCCGCCGGGGCGTGCGCCGTGGTGGGGGTGGTGTGCCGACGGGGCCGCGCCGAACACCGGCTGGACGCCGGACTCGACCGGCACCTGGTGCGGTACCTGCCGCTCGCCGCGCTCGTCCTGCTCGCCCTCACCCTGCTCTACGCCGGGTGGGAGCGTCCCGGCTGGGAGTCGGCGGGCAGGCTGCCGGGCGACGTCACCTTCGGCGCCCTCGCCCTCGCCCAGGGCCTGCTGGTGATCGTGCTCGCCGGAGTCGCCCACAGCCTGCACCGCACCGACCCCGACCGGCGCGCCGCGGTACGGGGCCTGGCCGGACCGGCGGTCGCCATGCTCGCCTGCGCGCTGGGCGGCGTCATGTCCGGCGGTGTCTCCCAGCGGGTCTCCGACTGGCTGGACGGCACCGGGACCTCGATCCCCGGCCCGCCCGTGCTGCTGACCTGGCAGGCGTCCGTGATCCCGCCGCTGCTCGTCCTGGTGCTGCTGCTGTGCGGCCGGCTCGCCCGGCGCGCCTGGCGGACGGCGCGCGCGGAGCGTGCCGCCGTGGAACGCGAGTACCCCGGAGAGACGGGCGACCCCGGCCGCACCCGCCGTATCGCCTCCGTGCGCGCCATGGCCGCCCTCACCGACCGCGCACCACGCGTCCTCGCCGTCACCTCCGCCGCGACCCTGCTGCTGGGCGCCGGCGCCCTCGTCGGCGCCCTGACCACCGACAAGACACCCGGCGAGGCGGCACGGGGCTCGTACGCCGTCGTCCACGGCGCCGCCGAGACCGCGCAGGCGCTGGGCTCCTGGCTGATCGGACTCGGCTTCGTACTCCTCGTCGCCTCGGGCCGCCGCGCCTACAAGGACGCCTCCGCGCGGCGCACCATCGGCATCCTGTGGGACGTCGGCACCTTCTGGCCGCGCGCCGCGCACCCCTTCGCACCGCCCTGCTACGCCGAGCGCGCGGTGCCCGACCTGACCTGGCGGATCGCCACCTGGACCCGGGCCACCGGCGGCCGGCTGGTGATCTCCGGCCACTCCCAGGGCAGCGTCCTCGCCGCCGCCACGGCCTGGCAGCTCGCGCCGTCCACCCGCAGACGCGTCGCGCTGCTGACCTACGGCTCCCCGCTGGAGCGGCTGTACGGCCGCTGGTTCCCCGCCCACTTCGGACCGGACGCGCTCGGCTCCCTGCACCGGGAGGTCGACTGCTGGCGCAACCTCTACCGGCGCACCGACCCCATCGGCGGCCCGATGCGGCTGCCCGGCGACTGCGGCCCCGCCGTGGACCGACCCGCGCTCCAGGACCCCCTCGCCTACGGCCGCACCGAGGCGCACCCCCTGCCCTCGCCGATTCTCGGCCACTCCGACTACCAGGCGGACCCGGCGTTCGCCGAGGAACGGCACCTGCTGCTCGCCCGCCTGCGGCCGGACGTACCGGCACCCCGGCAGGTGGGGGAGCCCGATGACGCTCAGGGCAGCGCGGGCAGGTCCTCGGCGTAGAGCAGCGTCAGGTCGTCGGTGGTCGGCTCGTCGAGCTGGGCCACCCGGCTCGCGTGCCGCTCGACCATCGCCTCGAAGGTCTGCCGCGCGGTGCGCCCGTTGCCGAACGCGGGCCCCTTGGGGATGTCGGTGAAGTACGCGAGCACCGCCTCGTCGGCGCCCGGCGCCAGCCGGTACTCGTGCTCCTCGGCCTGCTGCCGCACGATCCGCAGCAACTCCTCGGGGCCGTAGTCGCCGAAGGTGATCGTCCGCGAGAAACGGGACGCCACACCCGGGTTGACCGACAGGAACCGCTCCATCTCGGCCGTGTAGCCGGCCACGATCACCACCACCGCGTCCCGCTGGTCCTCCATCAGCTTCACCAGCGTGTCGATGGCCTCCTTGCCGAAGTCGCGCCCGGCGTCCTCCGGGGAGAGCGCGTACGCCTCGTCGATGAACAGCACACCGCCGCGCGCCTTCTCGAACGCCTCCTGGGTGCGGATCGCCGTGGAGCCGATGTGCTCGCCGACCAGGTCGACCCGGGACACCTCGACCAGATGCCCCTGCTCCAGCACCCCGAGCGAGGCGAGGATCTCGCCGTACAGGCGGGCCACGGTGGTCTTGCCGGTGCCGGGGGAGCCGGTGAACACCAGATGCCGCTTGACCGACGCCGCCTTCAGGCCCGCCCGCTGACGGCGCCGGCCCACCTCGATCATGTCGGTGAGGGCGCGCACCTCGCGCTTGACGCTCTCCAGGCCCACCAGCGCGTCGAGTTCCCCGAGCACGGCCTTGGAGGCGCGGACCTCCCGCTCAGGCCCGGGGGCGGGCGGTGCCGGCTCGGCCGTGCGGGCGGCGGGAACGGAGCTCAGCAGGCCGGTGGTGTGGCTCACCGTCCGCACGGCGGCCGGCTCCGGTGCCTCCGCCGGCTTCAGGCTCCCGCTCTCGTCGCTGGTGCAGTCCTCCACGACGGGACCGCCCGAACCGGACGCCGCGTCGCCCTCGGCGAACTCGTACCCACCGCGCGCGCAGCGCTCCGTACGGCACTTCCGCAGCGTCGTACGGCTGCCGTCGATCACATGGAAGCCGTAGCCGCCGCTGCCCGTGACCCGGCAGCTCACGAAGGTGCCGCGGCCGCCCGCCGAGACGTAGACACCGGCCTCGGCGGGGGAGTCGACGGTGCAGCGCTCGACGGTCGGGTCGGCGCCCTTGGTGACGATCACGCCGGTCTGCACGCCGTCCAGGGAGCAGTTGTCGAGGGTGCCGCCGCTGCCGTGGTCGCGGAACCAGGCGCCCGTCGCCGCCTCCCGGATCCGGCAGTCGTCGAGCTGCGCGGTGGCGCCGTCGCTCACCGACACGGCCGTGTTGCGCACCTGCGTCAGATCGCTGTCGACGACGTCCGCGCGGGAACCGCGGTCGAGCACGAACAGGGCGTCCGGCACGTCGTGCACCCGGCAGGAGTCCAGTACGGCGGTGGCGCCGTCGCTCACCCACACCGCGGGGTAGTCACCGGTGCTGTCGAAGATCTCGCACTGGTTGGCGTCCACGCGCGTGCCCGGGTCCCACACCGACAGACCGTTGCGGCCGAACCGCCGCACGCTGGTGCGGGTCAGGGTGAGCACCGAACGGGACCGCAGGTCGACCGCGTTCTCCGGGATGTCGTGGATCCGGCAGTCGGCCAGCGTCAGCACCGCGTCCGTGTCGAGCGTGACGCCGTCCCCGGTCGTCCGGTGCACGTCGCAGTCGGTGAGGTGCGCGGTGGCCCGGCCGGTGACCTGGACACCGCTGCCCCGCACCTCGTAGACCTCGCAACCCACCGCCTCCAGCGCCGAGTTGTCTCCGGTCGCGGTCAGTCCCGAGCCCGAGGTGTGGTGCACCCGGCAGCGCTCAAGGCGGGGGTGGGCGCCGCCGTGCACGGTGACCCCCGCCTGCCCCGCGGCGACCACCTCGCACTCCTCGAACACCCCGCCCCCGCCGTCCAGTACGGCGATGCCGGCGCCCGCCGGATTGTCGACCGTGCAGCGGCGCACCGTGGGCCGGGCGCCGCCGCGCACCTCGATGCCGGCCGCGGACCGGGTGACCACGCGTATGTCGCGCAGCTCCGGGGTGCCCCCCTCGACCAGCACGGCCGGGGCGGTGGCGTCCTGCCCCTCCACGTGCAGGTCCTGGACCACCGCCGAGGCGCGCACGGTCAGCGGAACACCGTCCGGGGGCGCGATGCGCACCGAGCCGGGTGAGCCCTCGGGGCCGCGCAGGGTCACCGCCCGCTGCACGACGAGGTTCTCCCGGTAGGTTCCGGGAGCGACGGTGAGGACGTCGCCCTCGGCCGCGGCCTCCAGGGCGGCGGCGAGCGATGCGTACTCACCCGTGCGGCGCCGCCACCTCGATGTGCCGGTGTGCGTCACCTGGACCGTGCCCTGTGCCATGGCGTAGCTGTGCCCCCACCTTGTCGTACGTGGCTCGTTCGCGCGCGTGTCGCCGCCGATCGGTTCGGCCGGACCACCGTAGCGTGCGCGCGGGCACCGGGTTGACCAGAGCCCGAACGCGCGGCCCTAGCTGCCGGTTCCGGTCCTGCCCCAGTCCGGGCCCGCCTTCTCCCATGCCCGGTCCCAACGCGCGTACCGGCGGCGGACCATGCGCCGGACGGTCAGCCGTCTGAAGCCCTCGGCAAGGGCCGCGGTCACCAGGGCGGCGCCGATGCCGGCGAGCACGGCGTGCGTCGTGGCCGTCGCGGTGTCCAGGGGGCGGGCCACCGTTCTCCCGTGCCCGTCGGTCCATATCCGGAAGCGGTCGTCCGGCCGGGGGTCCTTCAGGCGTGTCGGTACCGGCCCGCTCCGCTCGGTGCCGTCCGGCGCGGTCCAGTGGGCGAGGACGCGGTGGCGCGGATCCCCGCCGGCGGATATCTCCGGGTCGCCGGCCGGCGGAGACGGATCGAGCTCGCGCACCACCGTGGCCGTCACCAGGTGCCGGGACTGGTGCTGTGCGCGGACGGAACGCTGAAGGGCGTCCTGGGCGGCACCTCCGACGAGGACGCCGGCCACCGGGGCGGCGACGAGGACGAGCAGCAGTGCCGTGAACGCCACCCATGCCTCGGCCAGGTCGGTCCCGCGGCACAACGGGTTGTGCCGCCAGCGCCAGAGTCCGCTGATCGCTCGCACGGTCCGCGCCCCCTTCCCCCCGCGGGTCCTTTCACGGATCTCTCATGAAAGGCCAACGCGCGAGCCCGGGGCCCGGTTCCCGCGCTCGCGACGGGAACCGCACAGCCGCGGACCTCCACGACGGCGCCGATGCCGGCGTTCCCGCCGCGGACAGCGGGACGCCGCCGGTCAGAAGCCCGGCGGCGTCCTGTACGAAGCCCGACGGCGCCCCGTACGAAGCGCGGCGGTCGGCGCTGTCCGAGGCGGAACTGCGTTTCCCGCCCGGCAGGGCAGAAGTCCGATTCCCTCCCCAGGGACAGCCGGAAGCGGCCTCGGGGCCTCCGGCGAATCGAGTGCGGACGGGCACGCCCGCGGGGCCGTCGTGCCGTACGGCACCGACAGCCCCGGGCAGGCTCAGTACCCGCGGTACTGCTGACTGTTGTACGGGTCCTGGTAGGGAGCGGGACCCGGCCGCGGAGCCGCGGGGCGCATCGCCTCGTAGCCCGCGGGCGGAACCGGACGCGGCGGCTGCGGCTGAGGGCCGGGGTAGCCGCGCGGCGCGGTCGCCTGCTGCGGGATGTACGCCGCGGGCGCCTGCTGGAGCGGGGCGGGCTGCGGCACCTGCGGGTAGCCGTAGGAGGGCTGGGACGGGGCCGCCGGGAGGGCGGGCAACGCCGAGGGGAGGGCGGGCAGATGACTGGCCGGCGCCTCGTACGCGGCGGGGACCCGGATCGGGGCGATCTGCGGGGTACCCCGCTCGGCCACGAGCGAGTCGTAGATCGGGGTGTCCGGGAAGGCAGCGGAGTAGTAGCCGCCGCCATAAGTGGAGCGGGGGGAGGTCATGGCACATAAGTTAAGCCCACGATGTGCTGGTTGGGGAGACCGATAAGAGGGTTGTTTTCCGTGCCCGGCGTGACTGGGGATCCCCAATACGAGCGAACTTGTGGAAAACGGGCACATCGGCAGGCGTATTTCGTGTAAAGGCCGAGTTCCGGGCGGGTTACCGGCGGTTGGCCACCGCTTCCCGCGCACTCCTCATGGGAGTTCCCCGCGCGGGGGAATAAGTTGTGCGCACGAACACCGACGGATGCCGGGTCCCGGCCCGGCGCGGCGACCCGTGATGGGGGCGGACATGTCAATGCCGAAGGGATCCAACACACCGGTGCCGACGACGGCGCTGCGGGTGGACGTGGGCCGGCGCTCCGGCCCCGGCGTACCCGACGCGGACGCCTCGGCCCTCCTGCTGGCCGGCGGGAAGGTCCGCTCCGACGACGACTTCGTCTTCTACAACCAGCCCGCCCACGCCTCCGGCGCCGTGCGCCACGAGGGCAAGCGGGACGCGGGAGGGCGGGTCACCGACACCCTGCTCGTCGACCTCACGCGCGTGGAGCCCGGCATCGGGACGGTGCTCCTGGCCGCCTCCTGCGACGGCGGTACGTTCGGACAGGTCCAGGACCTGTACATCGAGGTCAAGGACGCCGCGAACGGCACCGTGGCGGCCCGCTTCGACAGCACGGGCGCGACCACCGAGACGGCGTTCGTGCTCGGCGAGTTCTACCGGCGCCAGGGCGCCTGGAAGTTCCGCGCCGTCGGCCAGGGCTACAGCAGCGGACTCGAGGGCCTCGCCACCGACTACGGCATCACGGTGGACGAGCCGCAGCACGCCCCCGCGGCGCCCGCCGCCCCCGCGGCCCCGGTGCCGCCCGTCGCGCCCCCGGTCACCGTGCCCCCTCCGGTCGCACCGCCCCCGTCGCCGTCCGCGCCCCCCGCGCCGGTCCGGCTGACGAAGGTGACGCTCACCAAGGCGGCCCCCTCCGTCTCCCTCACCAAGCAGGGCGGCACGTCGGGCGCCCTGCACGTGAACCTCAACTGGGAGATCCGCAAGCAGTTCTCGGGCTGGGCCGGCAAGCTGGGCCGTCCGGTCGCCACGCACTCCGACCTCGACCTCGACCTGTGCGCCCTGTACGAACTCACCGACGGACGCAAGGGCGTCGTCCAGGCCCTCGGCAACGCCTTCGGGGCACTGCACCAGCCCCCCTTCGTCCACCTGGACGGCGACGACCGCACCGGTGCCGTGACCGGCGGCGAGAACCTCACCGTCAACCTCGACCACAAGCACCTCCTCCGGCGCGTCCTCGTCTTCGTCACCATCTACGAGGGCGCCCGCTCCTTCGCCGACCTGCACGCCACGGTCACGCTCAGGCCGCAGCACGGCGCGCCGATCGACTTCTCCCTCGACGAGTGCACCGTCCCCTCGACGGTGTGCGCGCTCGCCCTGATCACCAACACCGGCGGCGGCGAACTCGTCGTCCAGCGCGAGGCCCGCTACCTGGTCCCCGAACGCGGAGTGAGCCCCCAGCGCACCGTCGACCACGCCTACGGGTGGGGCATGAACTGGACCCCCGGCCGCAAGTGAGGTGACGCGTGGTCAGCCCTCGTCGGGCACGGCGTCCGGACGTGCGTAGGTGCGGCCCTTCCAGGCCGCACCGCGCCCCCGGTGATGCTGCACCGCCGAGTCCACCGTCATCAGCAGGTACAGCGCCGCGGTGAACGGCAGCAGGGGAGCGAGCCACAGCGGCTGCCGGTAGTACCGGAGCACCGGCACGTACGTCCCCGACATCACCAGCCAGGCCGCCGCGCCGAGGACCGCCGCCACCCCGTTCCCCGTCACCGCGCCCGCGACCACCGCGACGGGCGGCACCAGGTACACCAGCGCCAGCCCGGCGACCGTACCGGCCAGCACCACCGGGCTGTGCCTCAGCTGCGCGTACGCGCTCCGCGACACCATGCGCCACAGATCGCGCAGCCGCGGATACGGGCGCACGCTGTCCACCCGGTCCGCGAGCCCCAGCCAGACCCGCCCGCCGCTCCGCTTCACCGCGCGGGCGAGCGCCACGTCGTCGATGACGGCCTGCCGGATCGCGTCCGGGACCCTCGCCCGCTCGGCCGCCTCGGTGCGCAGCAGCACACAGCCGCCCGCCGCGGCGGCCGTACGGGTCCCCTCCCGCCCGATCCGGCGGAACGGGTACAGCTGCGCGAAGAAGTAGACGAACGCCGGTACGACCAGGCGTTCCCACAGGCTCGCCACCCGCAGCCGGGCCATCTGCGACACGATGTCGAACCCTCCGGTACGGGCCGCCGCCACCAGCCGGCGCAGACTGTCCGGGGCGTGCGCGATGTCGGCGTCCGTCAGCAGCAGGTACTCGGGGTCACGCGCGCGTGCCAGTCCCATGCCGTGCCGCACCGCCCACAGCTTGCCGGTCCAGCCGGCGGGCGGCTCGCCCGGAGAGCCCACCGTGAGCGGCAGCCCGCCGTGCCGGTCCGCGAGCTCCCGCGCCAGCTCCCCGGTGCCGTCCGTGCTGCCGTCGTCGACGAGGAAGACCTCGGCCCGGCCCGGATAGTCCTGGGCGAGCAGCGAGGGCAGGCTCGCGGGCAGCACCGCCGCCTCGTCACGTGCGGGGACCACGACACACACCGGCGGCCAGGTCTCCGGGTCGCGGGACGGCGGGAGTCGCACATCCGTACGCCAGAAGAAGCCCTGGCAGAACAGCAGCCACCCCCAGGCGGCGAGTGATCCGGCGGCACTCCACACGATGGCGCTCACCTGCCGCAGTCTGCCCCACGGCAGGAGCCCGAAGCGGCTCATCGTCTATCGTGGCCGGGTGAAGATCGCGCTCATGGACTCCGGAATCGGCCTGCTGGCGGCCACCGCCGCGGTGCGGCGCCTGCGCCCCGACGCCGATCTCGTCCTCTCCCTCGACCCCGACGGCATGCCCTGGGGACCCAGGACCCCGGAGGACCTCACCGGACGCGCCCTCGCCGTCGCCGAGGCGGCGGCCGCGCACCGGCCCGACGCGCTGATCGTCGGCTGCAACACCGCCACGGTGCACGCCCTCACCGCCCTGCGCGCCCGCCTCGAGCCCGGCCTGCCGGTCATCGGCACCGTCCCGGCGATCAAACCGGCCGCGGCCGGCGGCGGACCGCTGGCGATCTGGGCCACACCGGCCACGACCGGCAGCCCCTACCAGCGGGACCTGATCGAGAACTTCGCCGACGGCGTCGCCGTCACCGAGGTGCCGTGCCGGGGGCTCGCCGAGGCCGTGGAGCGCGCGGACGAGACGGCGATCGACGCCGCCGTCGCCGCTGCCGCCGAGCTGACCCCGGACGATGTGGCGACCGTCGTCCTGGGCTGCACCCATTACGAACTGGTCGCCGAGCGCATCCGGGCCGCCGTGCAGGGCCCCGGCCGCCCGCCGCTCGCCCTGCACGGCTCCGCCGGAGCGGTGGCCGCCCAGGCCCTGCGCCGCCTCGGTGAGCGGCCCGCCCCCCAGGCGCCGGCGAGCGGCACCCTGACGGTGCTGCTGAGCGGACGCGAGGGCGCGCTGCCCACGGCCGCCCTCACCTACGCGGAGGGCCGACTGCTGCGGCATGCCGCTGTCGCCCGGACGGCCCAGTAACGCTGCGCCACGCGGTACCCGCGGAGCGGATTCTGAGTAACCTCGATTCCATGAGGGACGACCGCCACGGCGAGCATGCCCCGTACTCCGAGGTCTGGACCGGTCGCGCGACCAACCGCTTCCAGTGGTTCCTGGCGCTGATCGGCGCCGCCTGCCTGGCGCTCGGCATCGCGCTGGCCGTCGACTCCCAGTGGACGTCCGGCATCGCGCCGCTGGCCATGGCCGTCGTCGGCTGCATCGCCGCCGGGCTGCTGGTCCTGTTCGGCACCCTCGCCTTCGTGCACGTCGCGCTGCGGGTCGACGAGGACCACCTGGAGGTGCGCTGCGGCCACATCGGCGTGCCCCGCCGCCGCATCCCGCTCTCGCACGTCGCGGGTGCGGAGTTCGCCCCGCACGTCACCCCGCGGCACTGGGGCGGCTGGGGATACCGCTGGCGCCCCGAGAAGGGCACGGCGGTCGTCGTACGTCGCGGTGAGGGCATCATCCTGCGCCTGTGGGACGGCCACACCTTCACGGTGACGGTGGACGACGCGGAAGCAGCGGTGACGGTCATCCGCGACCGCCTCCGCCCCCGCACACCGGGCGCGACCCACTGACCACCCCTCCGCTTCCGCGGGCAGTCGTGCCTCCCCCAGTGCCTCAAGGGCCTGGGAGGTACCCCCCAGGGCGGCACGGGTGGGCGGTGGGGGTCCCGCTCATGGGGGAGAAGCCGAGAGTGGGGGAGGCACCCCGCAAGAGCCGGGCCGGGCGCCCCCGGCCCACGGCGACGGGAGCACTCCGCGAACGCCGCTCACCCGCGCGGCGCGACGCCTCCTCCGCGGACCCCCGCGACGTGGCCGGCCCCGCTACGGGCCGCACGGCCAGGGCGCCGGAGCGCGATGACAGCCGGTGCCCGGTGGGGTACGTGTGGTGACGATCCGCGCGGAAACGACGCGGCGCGCAGCCGGCACACCCGGGGAAGCACGGGCCACCCGGCGTCCTCTGCCCCGCCGACCGTGCTGTCGGCCGCCAGGTCACGCGCCGTAGACTCCCGGAGTGACCGTCACCGCAACCTCCGTCGACGAGTCGGACCCGATGCCGCCGCAGACCGCGCCCCCGGCGCGGGGCGGGCGGCTCGTGCGCCTCCTCCCGGCCGCCGCAGCCGCGCTCTCGGGCCTGCTCCTCTACGTCAGCTTCCCGCCGCGCACCCTGTGGTGGCTGGCCCTGCCTGCCTTCGCCGTCTTCGGCTGGGTGCTGCGCGGCCGGAGCTGGAAGGCGGCGCTCGGCCTCGGCTACCTCTTCGGCCTCGGCTTCCTGCTGCCGCTGCTGGTGTGGACCGGTGTGGAGGTCGGGCCCGGTCCGTGGATCGCCCTCGTGGTGATCGAGGCGGTCTTCGTCGCGCTGGTCGGCGCGGGCGTCGCCGCGGTGTCGAAACTCCCCGGGTGGCCGGTGTGGGCGGCGGCGCTGTGGATCGCCGGCGAGGCGGTACGCGCGCGCGCACCGTTCAGCGGCTTCCCCTGGGGCAAGATCGCGTTCGGGCAGGCGGACGGCGTCTTCCTGCCGCTCGCCGCGCTCGGCGGCACCCCGGTGCTGGGCTTCGCCGTAGTGCTGTGCGGCTTCGGCCTGTACGAGATCGTCCGGCTGGTCCTGCGGGCCCGGCGCACCGGGACCGTACGGCGGGCCGCGGCGGTCGTCGGCGTGCTGAGCGTCGCCGTACCGCTGGTGGCCGCCCTCGCCGCCCGGTCGCTGGTCAGCGACAAGGCGGAGGCCGGCACCGTGACCGTCGCCGTCATCCAGGGGAACGTGCCCCGCCTCGGTCTGGACTTCAACTCCCAGCGGCGCGCGGTCCTCGACTACCACGCGCGGGAGACGGAGCGCCTGGCCGCCGACGTCGCGGCCGGCAGGGCCGAGCACCCCGACATCGTGCTGTGGCCCGAGAACTCCTCCGACATCGACCCCTTCACCAACCCCGACGCGCGCACCGTCATCGACAGGGCGGCCAAGGCCATCGACGCGCCCGTCTCGGTCGGCGGCGTGGTCGACAGGGACGGTGAGCTGCTCAACGAGCAGATCCTCTGGGACCCGGAGAAGGGCCCCGTCGACACCTACGACAAACGGCAGATCCAGCCGTTCGGCGAGTACCTCCCGCTGCGCTCGCTGGTGGGGGCGATCAACGAGAACTGGACGTCGATGGTCAGCCGGGACTTCAGCCGGGGCGGCGAGCCGGGCGTCTTCACCATGAACGGTGCCGGCGTCGGCCTGGTCACCTGCTACGAGGCCGCCTTCGACTGGGCGGTGCGCGACACGGTCACCGCCGGCGCCCAGATGGTCTCGGTGCCCAGCAACAACGCCACGTTCGGCCGCAGCGAGATGACCTACCAGCAGCTCGCCATGTCCCGGGTCCGCGCCGTGGAGCACAGCCGAGCCGTCACCGTGCCGGTGACCAGCGGGGTCAGCGCGATCATCATGCCCGACGGGGAGATCACGCAGAGGACCGGCATGTTCGTCGCCGACTCGCTGGTGCAGGAGGTGCCGCTGCGCACCTCCCGGACCCCCGCCACCCGCCTCGGCATCCTCCCGGAGATCGCCCTCGTCCTGGTCGCCGCGGGCGGACTGGGCTGGTCCGTCGCCGCCGGGGTGCGCGGGCGACGCGCCGGTGACGTGCGGTAGTACGCCCGCCGCACGCCCCCTGAAGCGCCGGGGAGGGCTCTGACCGGCCGGTTAGGGTCGGGGCATGGCTACTCCTGACTTCATCCGCACCCTGCGCGCCTCCGCCGGTCATCAGCTCCTCTGGCTCCCCGGGGTCACCGCCCTCGTCTTCGACGACGAGGGCAGAGTCCTGCTGAACCGCCGGACCGACACCCGCAAGTGGTCGGTGATCGGCGGCATCCCCGACCCCGGGGAGCAGCCCGCGGCCTGCGCCGTGCGGGAGGTCGAGGAGGAGACCGCGGTGCGCTGCGCCGTCGAGCGGGTCGTACTGGTCCAGGCGCTGGACCCGGTGACGTACGGCAATGGCGACGTCTGCCAGTACATGGACATCACCTTCCGCTGCCGTGCCCTCGGCGGCGAGGCACGGGTCAACGACGACGAGTCGCTGGACGTCGGCTGGTTCGCCGTGGACGCGCTGCCGGAGCTGAACGAGTTCGCGCACTTCCGGATCAAGCAAGCCATGTCCGACGCACCCACATGGTTCGACCCCACTGGAACTGGCTGAACTGTAGGGCTTGCCCACATGGGGCACCGTGGGGGTGCTGCCTAGGGTCGAGACATGACCGCGCCCCGTGCCCTCCCGGCCCCCCACGCCACCCCGCTCGACCTCGGTGGCCGTACCGCCCTCGTCACCGGCGCCGCCGGCGGCATCGGCCGCGCCTGCGCGCTGCGGCTCGCGGCCGCCGGGGCCAAGGTCAGAGCCGTCGACCGGGACGCCGCGGGCCTGGAAGCGCTCGCCGAGGCGGCCCGGGACGCCGGGGGCGCCGTCGAGCCGCACGTCCTCGACCTCACCGACCTGGACGCCGCCGAACTCGCCGCCGCCGGCACCGACGTGCTGGTCAACAACGCCGGACTGCAACTGGTCCGCCCCATCGAGGAGTTCCCGCCCGACGTCTTCCACACGGTGCTCACCGTGATGCTGGAGGCACCCTTCCGGCTCATCCGGGGCGCCCTGCCCCATATGTACGGCCAAGGGTGGGGCCGCATCGTCAATGTGTCCTCGGTCCACGGTCTGCGCGCCTCTGCTTATAAGTCCGCCTATGTGGCCGCCAAGCACGGCCTGGAGGGACTGTCCAAGACCACCGCCCTGGAAGGCGCGCCCCACGGCGTCACCTCCAACTGTGTGAACCCCGCCTATGTGCGCACCCCACTGGTCGAGAAGCAGATCGCCGACCAGGCCCGGACCCACGGCATCCCCGAGGAACGTGTCCTGTCCGAGGTGATGCTGCGGGACAGCGCCGTCCGGCGGCTCATCGAACCGGAGGAGGTCGCCGAGGCGGTGGCCTATCTGTGCGGCCCGCAGGCGTCCTTCGTGACCGGCACCTCACTGGTCCTGGACGGCGGCTGGACCGCGCACTGAGACATCGGCCACCAGCGGCCGGCCGTCGGCCGACAGAGTTCTCCACAGGCCTGACGGGGCGGCCGCGGGATGAGGAATCCTGTGAGCATGTCCCGCGATCACCTGCAGTCCGCCGAGCGTCCCGCCCCCGCCGCCGGAGCGCCGGGGCGGGCGTTTCCCGACGCCCGTCCCGTGTCCGGCAGCTCCGAGACGCCGTTCCTGGAGCTGCTGGCCCGCGGCGCCTCCGCCGAGGCGTACGAGCAGCCGGTGCTGCTCGCCCGCGCCGAGGGACTGCCCGCCGAGCGGATCGCCGCCCTCCAGCAGGCCAAGGTGCTCGCCCTGCGGGTGCGTGCGGAACTGGAGGGGCGCCGCCGCCGGGAGGCCGAGCTGTCCGCCCTCTTCGAGACCGCCCACGACCTCGCCGGACTGCGCGACCTGGACGCCGTGCTCCAGGCGATCGTGCAGCGCGCCCGCTCCCTGCTCGGCACCGACGTCGCCTACCTCAGCCTGAACGACCCGGTCAGGGGCGACACCTACATGCGGGTCACCGAGGGCTCGGTCGCCGCCCGCTTCCAGCAACTGCGCCTCGGCATGGGGGAGGGGCTCGGCGGCCTCGTCGCCCAGACCGCCCGCCCCTACGTCACCGACGACTACTTCCGCGACGACCGCTTCCAGCACACCCACAGCATCGACACCGGCGTGCGGGACGAGGGGCTCGTCGCCATCCTCGGCGTGCCGTTGACGCTCGGGCACCACGTCATCGGCGTCCTGTTCGCCGCGGACCGGCGGGCCAGGGTCTTCGAGCGGGAGCAGATCGCCCTGCTCGGTTCCTTCGCCGCCCTCGCCGCGGCCGCCATCGACACCGCCAACCTGCTCGCCGAGACCCGCTCGGCCCTCGCCGGCCTGGAACGCGCCAACGAGATCATCAAGGACCGCAGCGCGGTCATCGAGCGCGCCTCGGACGTCCACGACCGGCTCGCCGAGCTGGTCCTGCGCGGCGGCGGGGTGCACGACGTGGCCGCCGCCGTCTCCCAGGTCCTGGACGGCACGGTCGAGTTCACCGAAGCCACCGCGGCACCCGACCGGGCCCTGGAGTCCTCACGGGCGGAAGGCCACGCGGTACGGCACCGGGACGACTGGATCGCCGCGGTGGCCGCCGGCGACGAACTCCTCGGCGCGCTGGTCCTGCGCGGCCACCCCGGCCTCGACCCCGTCGACCAGCGCACGCTGGAACGCGCGGCCATGGTCACCTCACTGCTGCTGCTCGCCCGCCGCTCCGCCGCCGAGGCCGAACAGCGCGTCCGCGGCGAGCTGCTCGACGAGCTGCTCGACGCCCGCGCCCGCGACCCGCGCCTGCTGCGCGAGCGCGCGGCCCGGCTGCGCGCCGACCTCGACGCCACCCACGCCGTGCTCGCCGCCCGCCTGGAGGGCCCCGCCGCCGACGCCGACGAAGAGGCGGACGCCCGCAGACGGCTGTGGGCCGCGGCCTCCCACCTCGCGGCCACCCGGCAGGGCCTCGCCGCCGCCCGCGACGGCGGCACCGTCCTGCTGCTGCCCCTCGCCTCCGGTGACACCGCCACAGAGCTGGCCCGCCGCACCGCCCGCCACCTGGGCACGGCCGTCCACGGACCGGTCACCGTCGGCGCGTCCGCCCCGGTCGAACACCTCACCGCCCGCCCCGACACCGTGGCGTCGGCCTACGCGGAGGCCCGCCGCTGCCTCGACGCCCTCCGCCTCCTCGGCCGCGCCGGTGACGGCTCCGCCGCCGAGGACTTCGGCTTCCTGGGGCTGCTGCTGGCCGGCGAGCGGGACATCGCCGGCTTCGTGACCCGCACCATCGGCCAGGTCGTGGCGTACGACGAACGACGCGGCACCGAGCTGCTGCGCACCCTCGACGCCTACTTCGCCTGCGGCATGAGCCCCGCCCGCACCAAGGACGAACTGCACGTCCACGTCAACACGGTCGCCCAGCGGCTGGAACGCGTCGGCCGCCTCCTCGGCGACGACTGGCAGAGCCCGGCCCGGGCCCTGGAGATCCAGCTCGCCCTGCGCCTGCACCGCCTGTCCGGAGGCACGCCGCCTCCCGCACGGCACTGACCCCCGTACACGAGGTGCGCACGGGGGCCGGTGTCCTGCGGGATCAGACGGTGCGCGCGTCCTGGACCGCCTCGACCGGTTCGTCCGCGCCACCCGACGGGTCCGTGTCCGCCAGGTCCCGGTGCCGGGTCTCCTTGGCGGCCGCCAAGGCGACGACCGTCAGCAGGCTCGCCGCGATGACGTAGAGCGAGATCGGCGTGGAGCTGCCGTAGTCCGAGAGCAGCGCCGTGGCGATGAGCGGCGCCGGCGCACCCGCGGCGACGGAGGCGAACTGGGCGCCGATGGAGGCACCGGAGTAGCGCATCCGGGTCGCGAACATCTCGGAGAAGAAGGCGGCCTGCGGCGCGTACATCGCCCCGTGCAGCACCAGACCCACGGTCACCGCCAGCAGCAGGCTGCCGAAACCGCCGGTGTCGATCAGCGCGAAGAACGGGAACATCCACAGCCCCACCCCGACCGCGCCGATCAGATACACCGGGCGCCGTCCGAGCCGGTCCGACAGGGCACCCCAGGCCGGGATGACGGCGAAGTGGATCGCCGAGGCGATGAGCACGGCGTTGAGCGCGGTCTGCTTCGAAACCCCGGCGGACGTGGTCGCGTACACGAGGATGAACGCGGTGATCACGTAATAGCTGATGTTCTCCGCCATCCGCGCCCCCATCGCCACCAGCACGTCACGCCAGTGGTGCCGCAGGACCGCCACGACCGGCATCCGTTCGGCGCCCGCGTCCGCCTTGCGGGCCTCGGCCTGCTCCAGCGCCCGCTTGAACACCGGCGATTCGTCGACGGAGAGACGAATCCACAGACCGACGATCACCAGCACCCCGGACAGCAGGAACGGGATCCGCCAGCCCCAGGCCCCGAACGCGGAGTCCGACAGCACGGCGGTCAGCAGCGACAGCACACCGGTCGCCAGCAACTGCCCCGCCGGCGCGCCGGTCTGCGGCCACGAGGCCCAGAACCCGCGCCGCCGGGCGTCCCCGTGCTCGGACACCAGCAGCACGGCACCGCCCCACTCACCGCCGAGCGCGAACCCCTGGACCAGCCGCAGCACGGTGAGCAGCACGGGCGCGGCGCTGCCGATGGTCGCGTGCGTGGGCAGCAACCCGATCGCGAACGTCGCCCCGCCCATCATCAACAGGCTCAGCACCAGCAGCTTCTTGCGCCCGAGCCGGTCCCCGTAGTGCCCGAAGACCAGCGCGCCGAGCGGCCGCGCGGCGAACCCGACGGCGTACGTCAGGAACGACAGCAGCGTCCCGACCAGCGGATCGGAGTCCGGGAAGAACAACTTGTTGAAGACGAGCGCGGCGGCGGAGCCGTAGAGGAAGAAGTCGTACCACTCGATGGTGGTGCCGATGGGGGAGGCTCGTGTGACAGGTCCGGGTGAGCGCTGTTCAGGCGGTGATGGTTCAGGGCCGGATCAGTACACCCCCTCAGCGACGGCTGCGCGCGAGCGGACACCGGGTGTCGGCGGCTGATGTCGTTCGGCGAGCACACGCTCGCGCCGTGCACGGTCCGCAGCGGCGACGATCGTGATCCAGTCGGGCCCGAGACGGGCGATCAGGCGGGTACGCAACACGGTCCGCTGCCGGGCCGTGGTGCCCGCCCAGATACCCGTCGGTGTCTCCTCCGGATGTGCGAGTGCCCACTTGAGGCACTGAGGCGCGACCGGGCACACCGCGCACTGTGCCTGAGCAGCCGCTATGCGCTGGGTGACCTGGTACCCACGTTCTTCGTATTCGTGGACGAAGAGCTCAGGACTTGTCCGGCAGCTGGTCGGTTTGTGAATGCGGGGGAACGGGATGTCGGCGGCAGAAGGATCGGCGGAGCTCATCGGGTGTACCTCGATTCGAAGGTGGGGGCAGGCGGACGAGGGTTTGTGCGGCCGGATCGTGTCGGCGGTGAGCCGGTCACACAGCGTCGGGCGCTCGATTGCGCGCCGGGTGTTCGGTCGAGGGCGGTTCTCTTCGGTGCGGGGCGGGGGCGGTCATGGTGCTTGCGCCGGGTCGCGGGTGCCGGGGCGTCCGGCCCGGCGGCCGTTGACGGACGCATCCGCCCCGTGCCGGGCCCCGGCGAGGGTCGCCCGGCCGGTGTGCTTGCCGTCGTAGAGAGCAGCGTCGGCAGCTCTGAGCAAACGCGACAGGTCGGTGGTGCCGATCGCGCCGGGCGTCGCAGCCCCGACCGAGGCCTCGACGTGGACGACCTGGCCGTCCTCCAGAAGGACCGGCTGGGTGAGCGAAGACATCAGGCGTGCGAGGCATGCGTGCTGGAGACCGGAGCCGAGCCGGGTCGTGAGAGCGAACTCGTCCCCGCCGAGCCGGCCGACGGCGGCCGTGCTGCCCGCCCACTTGGCGAGCCGCTGTGCGGTCGCGGCCAGCACGGCGTCTCCGGCTGGGTGTCCGAGCCTGTCGTTGATCTCTTTGAAGTGATCCAGGTCGCAGATGAGCGTCACGGTGTCGTTGGCGTAGCGGTCGAGGATCTGCTGAGCCTTGGCGGTGTAGCCATCGCGGCGAAGAAGCCCGGTGAGCGGGTCGCGACTGGCAGAGGCGAGCCGGCGCCGAAGTGCTGTGGCGTGCAGCGCCCACCCGAGCAGCGGGACTGCTGGAACAGCCAGAAGAAGCGCACGACGTGCGCAGGAGACGTACGCCTGTGGATGGGCGGCCATGATGACTCCTTCGTGTCGTGCGGTGGCAACGGCTCCGCGCGGGCGGCAGATCGGACGCGGGGATGTGTCCCGTCCGGGGACACTGCAGATCGACGTGGGTGGGCGGATCCCTGTTGTGGAGATCCCTTCAACGGGTGGATTTCGCGACTGAACGGTGGAGCGGCCGGTCGGACAGCGGGCCTTGCTCTCGGCGGGCGCTCGCCTGTGACGACGCGTACTCACGGAGGCCGGGATGGCGGCTGGGGCGAAACGGGATCGTTCGTCATGTGGGGGTGATGTGACGCTGCGGCACTCACCCGGGCCTGGAAGGCTCGGGTGTCGGCCGCGCACATGACGCTCATCAGGAACGTCCGCGGATGGGTGAGGGCTGGCCGGCCTGGACGAGGTTGGGCAGAGGTTTCATGAGTGGTTGTCCTTCGGTGTGCGGAGCTTCCGTCGGCTTTGACTCCGTGACGTAGCGATCGGTCACTGGCGAGGGACGGCGAGGCACTGGCGTCTCTGCTCGTCAGGGAGTCTGCGCATCCGTCACGGCGGGCCGGCGCGGAAAGGCTGTGGCGGCCTGGTACGGAACCGGCGCCGGCCGTACGTCATGGAGGGCGTCGGAGAGTTCGTCCGGCGTCACGCGAACGTCGGTATGGAAGCGCCGAAGCCAGTACGGCCCGAGGGGCTGCTTATGAAACGTTGGTGGAAAAGGAATCCGCCACGGCGCGGAGACCCATGCTCCGTACGGGTTGGCCCAGCGCCTTTCGTGCCGGGCGGGACGATCCAGTACATCCATGGGTGGCCCTCCTCGGCGATGATCGGTCCGCAGCCTCCGGGGTTCGAACCCATGAGGGAGAGCAACTGTTCGCCTGCTTCATGAGCTGCGGTGATCACGACGTCGTGGTGCTTGCCCGGAGATTTGATCGTCGGCAAGTGGGCCACGTTCTCGAGGCGACGTAACAGCGACGTCGGATGGGACCAGTCGTGCACCAGGTGGGAAGTCATGGCTGTAGCGCTTTGTCCGTGATGTGCATGTGGGCCGGGTAGGGGCCCGGCCGGGTTCGGCGACGTAGTCGTCCTGACCGTGCGACGGGTCGGCATCAAGCCGAAGGAACGTCCCCGTTGCAGTGCTCTGCGAGGGTTTACGACGCCACACGACACCCTCGACCTCTGAACTTCCTTACATCGACAACTGGCGAGATCCCGATGGGCCTCGGGGCGAACTAATCTGGTACCTCGACCCTTCCGTCACAGGCTCCCCGCTCGTGGCGGAGCTGAGTTCCCTCTGACTGCGGGGACACGGCGGGGTCGATCGCGTAAGGGCTTGGCGGAAGGCGTTCGGTGGACTCACAGCAGGATTTCGGGATGCAGTTGCGGACGTTCCGGCGCGTTCGGAGCTTGTCACTGAACCAGCTGTCGGCGTTGACCCACTTCAGCAAGGGGTATCTCAGCAAGATCGAGAACGGCGTGAGGCCGCCGACGCGCGAGCTCGCGGTTGCGTGCGACCGGGCCCTCGAACTGGACGGTGTGTTAGAAGCACTGGTGTCCGTTTCCCCGCCGAGAGCGGCGGTCGAGCGCAGAGCACCCGTTTCGGTCCCGGCTCAACTGCCCTCTGCTGCATTGATGGTCGGCCGGTCGGAGACGGCTCGTGACCTGCTTGAGGCGGTGACGGGCGTGACCGGCCGGACCGTGGTGATCGGCATCGACGGGATGGCCGGGGTGGGCAAGACCACGATGGCTCTGCATGTCGCGTACAGCCAGCGGGATCACTACCCCGATGGTGCGTTGTACTGCGACCTGCAGGGCCACTCGGAGGCAGCGGCGCCGCTCCCGCCGGGACAGGTGCTCGGAGACTTTCTGCGTGCGTTGGGCGTTGAGGCCGACGTCATCCCCGACGCCACGGCCGAGCGTTCCAAATTGCTGCGCTCGACACTGAACGGGCGACGCGTCCTCATGGTGCTCGACAATGCGGCGACCAGTGCCCAGGTCCGCCCCCTGCTTCCCGGCGCGGCTGACTGTCTTGTGCTGGTCACGAGTCGCAGCCGGCTCGCCGGTCTTGCCGTCCACGACCACGCGCGCCTCCTCACGCTGGACCCGCTCGAAGACGAGGACGCGTTGGCGCTGTTGCGAGACCGGGTCGGCGGGAGCCGGGTCGATTCCGAGCCCGGCGCGGCCGCGGACATCGTCCGATGGTGCGCGCGTCTTCCCCTTGCCCTGGCGATCGCCGCGGACCTGGCCGCCGAACGCCCTCACGTCGCGCTCGCCGACCTGGCGGCTGACTTGGCGCAGGAACCCAACCGGCTGAATCTGCTGGCCTCCGAGGAAGATCCGAGGACGGCAGTGAGCGCCGCCTTCTCCCGGTCCTACGCCACTCTGGCCGCGCCGGCGGCCCGCGCGTTCCGCCTTCTCGCGCTGCACCCCGGGCGGGGCATCAGCGCGGAGGCGGCCGGTGCCCTGCTGGACACGACCGCCGAAGACGCCCGGCACCAGCTGCGTACGCTCGTGCGCGCACACCTGCTCACAGAGCCGACGCCACACCGCTACGGATTCCACGATCTGCTGCTCCTGTACGCGATGGACAAGGCCAGTCAGGAGGAGCCGGCCGAGACGCGCCAACAGACCGTGCGCCGGTCGCTGGAGTGGTATCTGCACACGGTGAGAGCCGCTTCGCAGGTGATCACTCCGAACCGCTGGCTGAATGAGCTGCGCGATGTGTCGCCTCCCGGTGACGGGGTGCCGACGTTCACCGAGCGTGCGCAGGCCCTGCTGTGGTGCGAGACCGAGCGGCGCAATCTGATCGCCGCAGTGGATGAGGCCGCCGCACTTGGAATGCACGCGGTGGCTTGGCAACTGGCCGCCGCGCTGGTCGGATTCCTCTACCTGCGCAAGCACCGTTCCGACTGGGATCATGTAACTCGGCTGGGGCTCGCCTCGGCCATGCAGGTCGAAGACCTGGAAGCCCAAGCGCGCATGCACACCTACCGGGGTGGCTCCTGCGCGGAGTCGCACGACTACACCGAAGCGACCGCTCAGTTCGAACAGGCGCTCAGCGTGTACCAACGTGTCGGAGACACCTTGGGACAGGTCAACGCGCTCAGTAATCTTGGTGACGTGAACCTCCGGCAGGGGCGCTACGCCGAAGCCCTTGTGCACCTCGAGCCCGCCGCGGCTGCCGGACGCGATGTCCAGCAGCCCTGGGTCATGGGGATCCTCCTCAACAACCTCGGTGAGGCGCGGGTCCACGTCGGCCGCTGCCAGGAGGCGGTGATGGACCTTCAGCAGGCTCTCGTGATGCACCGGGAGATCGACAACACCTGGGTCGAGGCCATCACTCGTACGAACCTGGGCATTGCCCACTACCACCTCGCGGAACCGGAACAGGCGGTCACCTACTTCGATGAGGCCTTGCGACTCCACCATGCCGCCGGAAACGAGTGGGGAGAAGGCTGGACCCTCCACCACCACGCCCTGTGCCTTCAGAAGCAGGGTTACGGGGCCGAGGCGCTCGAGATGTGGAAGAAGGCGTTGACCGTGCTCGAATCTCTCGGCGACCCACTCGCCGACACGGTCCGCGCCCACGTCGAGGAGTCGGCCCTCGCTCCACTGGGACCGGACGTGTGAGTGCGTCCCCGAGTTCAGCCTCCCTTCCGGCGTGATGCGTTCGGCGAGGTCGGGAACACTGGCCGGCTGCGTCCGGCGCGGATGGCGAACGGCACGGCGTGCAGACGGTTGCGCAGCGCGTGGCGGCTCAGGAGGGAAGCCAGGGCGCTCATGAGGGTGCGCGGAGAAGAGCTCGGCCTGACGGCGCGACCGCCTGCTCGGTCCTGTTCCGGAGGAACGGATCCCTGGCGATGGCTTCGCCTGCTCAGTGCTTCCCTGAGCACCGGCAAGTGCGGGTGGGGCGAGGCCGGCCGAGATCCGTGGGTCCGGTGTCCGCGAAGCGGGCCACCGACGCGTCGGGTGGATCGTCGTGGACACTGCCGCATCGGGGCATGAGAAGGATGCGGTCACTGAACTGGTCTCCTCACTGGAGAACGCTCTCCTTCGGACGACAGGACGGGCACAGGCTTCGTGCTCGATGATTGCGCGCTGGGACGCGACCCTCCAGGGTTGCCAAGTGGACAACTGCGTTGGCGACGGCCGCGCCGCTGGGACCGGGACGCGTGGGCGTGGTGGTGCGTGCGATCAGTCCGTCAGGCGCCGCAGGTCCAGTTCGGCCAGGAGGCCGACGAGGACCGGGAGGGCGTTCAGGAGGACCCGGCGCTCCCTGGGCAGGAGGCGTAGTTTTGGCGACCCGCTCGACAGGCTGCTCGTCCGCTGCCCATGCTGTGGCGCCGCGGTCCGAGGGCGCTACCCCGATGCCCGGGGTGCCCAGCCGGGTGCGGGCTTGGGAGCAGCGGACTCCAAAGGCGCGGACGACCAGCAGCGGTGTGCGGGGCGAGGCGGCGTGCAGTGGCGCCGCGGCCTCCTCCAGGCGGTACAGCGGAACGTTGTGCGCGCCGGGCGAGTGTCCCCTGGCGATTCACCGGGGTGCGTGAACTCGCAGAACCGCCAGGCGCCCTGGCCGCCGGCCAGGGCGGCGAAGGTCACGGAGTAACGCCTTTCGGGACGTGTTCTCCCCGCTCCGGGTGGATACGGGCGGGAGTGTGTGAAGGGGCGTCGTGTGGAACTTGACCTGACCGCCGACGAGTTGAAGTCGGCGTTGAACCGGCTGCGGCGTGCCCGGGGTCAGCTTGCGGGGGTGATCAGGATGAGGGAGGAGGGGCGGAACGACGAAGAGGTCATCACGTAGTCGGCCGCCGTCTTCCGCGCCCTGGACCGCGCCGGGTTTTCGATCATTGCAACCGGGCTGCAGCAGTGCGTGATCAGCGATGATCCGATGGTGCGGGTCTCCCTGCGGATGCGGACGCGCCTGGAGGAGTTCTTCCTGTCGCTCGCCTGAGTCCGGGGCCGGTGAGAGTGCTCCCTGGTGGGCGAGCGCTGGTAGCGCTGCGGCGGTGGACAGCGGCTGCTCCGCACAGGCGGGAAGGCACCCCTGGCGGGTACGGCGGAGTGCCGTCGTGGGCAAGGCTCAGGGGTACCCTTGCGCAGCAGAAGCTCGCTCGTGCCTGCTCGCCGCCTTTGTTCACCCCGTGAGTGAAGTCCCTGACCGAAGGCGAGACGGTCGAAGTCGGCAGTCGCGTGGAACGTGCGATCCACACACGGCCGTCGACCGGCAGGGAGCCGGCCGCTCGCCACTGGCAGCGGCGGGCGCCGAAATGGTGTGCAGTCGACCACCCCACCGCAGAGCCGGCTTCGTGGTGAGATGGGTCCCAGCATGCTGTGCGGCGCGAAGTCGACGCCCCCATGGAGTAGTTCGACACCTCGGTACCGGCATGATGTCCCTGCCCATTCGTGGCACCAGGGGTCTCGTGGGCGCCACGGTGCCGAACGGAGGAGGAAAGTGCGTGTCACGCCAGGTACTTGCGGTCAGCCCGGAGCGGCCCGACGGCTTTCGGACGATTGGTGAGGCTCTGGCCAGGGCGCGCAGTGGTGCTGTCGTCAGAGTCTCGCCCGGCGTCTACACCGAGAACCTGACCATCACCACCCCGGTCACCATCGTGGCGGAGCAATCCCGCGGCACCGTGGAGATAGCACCGCGTCGCGGCAGCGCGATCGTGCTCAAGGCGGAGGCCGCGATGCTGACCGACCTGGTGCTGCGCGGGCGGGACGAGGAGCTGCCGGTCGTCGACGCCCCGCGCGGGCAGGTCGCGATGGAGGGCTGCGAGATCACGGGCTCTGCCTGGACGGCCATGTTCGCCCGTGGCAGCGGTTCGCTCGCCCTCCGCGACTGCCGGGTCAGCAACCAGGGCGGTGCCGGGATCGTGGCCACCTCCGAGGTCGAGAGCTCCGTCGAGTCCTGCACCATCGAGCACCTCGGCACCACTGGGGTGGTGATCGGCGATCGAGGCCGGATCACACTGCGTGGCTGCACCATCCGCAACGCCCGCGGGAACGGCGTGCTTGCCAACGGGGAGTCCCAGGGATCGGTCGAGGAGTGCGACATCTCCTCGACCGACAAACCGGCCATCGCCCTGGAGGGCAACAGCACAACTCGGGTGCTGCGCACGGTGGTCCACGACACGAGCACGGGCATCATGCTGAACAGTCAGGCCCGAACGGCACTCGAGGACGTGCGGGTCACCGGCACCACCGGTGTCGGCATCGCGGTCACCGGAGGCAGCAACCCGGTGCTGCGCCGTTGCCGGACCGCGCGTACCAAGGGGCATGGACTGCTGGTCAGCGACCGCTCCCGGGGCACGTTCGAGGACTGCTGGCTGGACGCCGCGCAGTCCCCCGGGCTGCGCGTGAGCGGGCCGTCGTCTCCCGTGCTGGTCGGGCTCACCGTCCGGGACTGCGCCACGACCGCGGTGCTGCTGGAAGAGGAGTCGACGGCCGAGCTGGACCGCCTCGAGGTCATCGACGCCCAGGGAACGGGCGTTTCCATCCGCACGGGAGCCAATCCGCTGATCCGCCGGGCGCGGATCAGCGCTCCGCGCGGTCATGGTGTGGAGACCGTGAAGGACGGCCGGGGGCGGCTGGAGGACTGCACCATCGACGCGGCCGGCCGCTGCGGCATCAGGGTCGAAGACGACGGCAACCTGTACGTCGGCGGCGGCGCCGTCACCTCGGCTGCAGAATCGGGCCTGTCGACCGCCGCCGGGGGAATCGTGACCGTACGGGATCTGGAGATCACCGGTGCCAAGGACTCGGGTGTCACCGTCGACGAGGACGGCGAGGTGACCGCCACCCGCGTCCGGGTGGGCGGCAGCGGCCGCCACGGTGTCCGGATCGCCGAAGGCGGCCGTGGCTCGTTCAACTCCTGTGAGGTCAGCGGAAGCGCCGGCGACGGGTTCCGCATCGAGTCCGCCGCGCCCGTCTCCGTCGTCAACTGCACCGTCCGGGACAACAGTGGCGGCGGGCTCCTCCAGTCCCGGCCCGGTGAGCGGCTCGCCGTCGAAGGGCTGGTCAGCACGGGCAACGGGAAGCAGGACTCCTGGGGCGCCGGGGCCGCCGGGGCCGCCGGCGACAGCGGGATAGGCGGTGAGGACGCGTGGCTGAGCCGCGAGGACGGTCCGCTGTCCGCCCTTGACGCTCTGATCGGCCTCGACAACGTGAAGCAGCAGGTGCGTACGCTGGTCAACCTCACGCGGCTGGCCCAGCATCGCACCCGGTTGGGCATGGCCGCTCCGCCGATGAGCCGGCACCTGGTCTTCGCGGGCCCGCCCGGCACCGGCAAGACCACGGTGGCCCGGCTCTACGGGACGATCCTGGCGGAACTCGGTGCGCTGCGCTCAGGTCACCTGGTGGAGGTCTCCCGGGCCGACCTGGTGGCACAGGTCATCGGTGGTACCGCCATCAAGACCACCGAGGCCTTCAACCGTGCTCTGGGGGGTGTCCTGTTCATCGACGAGGCGTACACCCTGCTGTCCGACGGCCGCGGTTCCGGCGCCGACTTCGGACGGGAAGCGGTCGACACGCTGCTCAAACTGATGGAGGACCACCGCGACGACGTGGTGGTGGTGGCCGCCGGCTACTCCGCCGAGATGCAGAGCTTCCTGGCGTCCAATCCAGGTCTGGCTTCACGCTTCTCCCGCACCGTGGAGTTCGAGAACTATTCGGTGCCCGAACTGGTGGCCATCTTGGAGAGCATGTGTGCGGGACACCAGTACGTGCTCGGTGCCGCCACGCACAAGGCACTCACGGTGCATTTCGAGCGCATGCCCAAGGACGGGTCCTTCGGTAACGGCCGGGCCGCCCGTCAGGTGTTCGAGCAGATGGTGGACCGCCAGGCGTCCCGTCTGGCCGCGCTCACCAACATGACGGCGGAGGACCTGCCACTGCTGCTGCCCGAGGACGTGGGGGAGGAAGCCGCACGAGCCGTCTCCGAGGAGGCCGCACCCGCGGACAGCGAGAACAACCCGCTGGCCCGACTCGGTGACCTGGTGGGACTGGCCGGCGTCAAGCGGGACGTCACCAACCTCGTCAACCTGCTGTCCGTCACGCGCCAGCGGGAGGCCGCGGGACTGCCCGCGCCGCAGATCAGCCACCACCTGGTCTTCACCGGACCGCCCGGCACGGGCAAGACCACGGTGGCACGGCTCTACGGTGAGCTGCTCGTCTCGCTGGGCGTACTGCCCCGCGGCCAGCTCGTCGAGGTGGCCCGCGCCGACCTCGTCGGCCGGTACGTCGGCCATACGGCCCAACTCACCCGGGACGCCTTCGAACGGGCCCTGGGGGGCGTCCTGTTCGTCGACGAGGCGTACACGCTCACGCCCACCGGGCCGGGCTCCTCCTCGGACTTCGGGCAGGAGGCGGTGGACACTTTGCTGAAGCTCATGGAGGACCATCGGGACGAAGTGGTGGTCATCGTCGCCGGCTACACCGAGGAGATGGAGCGCTTCCTCTCCTCCAACCCGGGTCTTTCCTCCCGCTTCTCCCGGCGTGTCGGGTTCACCCACTACTCCTCGGACGAACTCGTCACCATCGTGCGGCAGCATGCGGCCACCTTTGGGTACGAGTGCGGGCCGGGCACCGGCCAGGTACTGCGGGCGTACTTCGAGTCGGTCCCGCGTGACCGCTCATTCGGCAACGGGCGCCTGGCCCGCCAGGTCCTGGAAGGCATGATGACGCGCCAGGCCGGCCGCCTCAGCACGATGACCGCCCCCGGCGTGCAGGACCTGCGCCTGCTCCTTCCCCAGGACGCGGTGCAGGGGGAGGCCGTACCCGAGTGATGAGCGGCGGGTGAGGCGTCCGCGAAGCACACGAGGCTCAACGACCATGACCGGACACTGTCTACGTTTCCAGGATGCACACGATGCGCCGTCACACGCTCCGCCACTCGTCGATGGCGGCCCTGCTCACTCTCCTGTCCACGTCCACGCTGGCCATGGGCGGCACCGCGCAGGCCGGCGCCGTGGCCCGTGAGCCGTTGCGCCTGCCCGCGATGCCGTCCCGGCTGGCGGACGGGGCCGCCTGCACCGGCGGCTCAGGAAAGGTGGTCGACGCGGTGCCTCGGGAGCAGCAGGACCTGCAGCTCGCCAGGGTCCGGCAGTTCGCCGACGGCGACGGGGTGACCGTGGCCGTCGTCGACACGGGGGTGTCGCTCAAGGCGCCGACGCTGAAGGGCAGGGTCGCCGTCGTCGGCGAGGCCGACGACGACTGCGTCGGTCACGGCACCTTTGTGGCCGGGCTGATAGCCGCCGCCACTGCGGAAGGCTCCGGTTTCTCCGGGGTGGCCCAGCAGGCGCACATCCTGGCCGTGCGGGGCACCGACGCCCGCGGCAGGGCGACCGACACCACGGTCGCGGCCGGTATCCGGGCGGCGGTGGACGCCGGAGCGGAAGTCGTCCAGGTGTCCCCGGCCCTGACCCGCAACTCCGCGAAGCTCACGAGTGCCGTCGCCCACGCCGCCGCCCACGACGTGCTGATCGTGGCCGCCGCCGTCCCCGACAGTCCCCAAAGCCCTGCCTCCGCCGCCCCGCCCAGGGACTACTGGCCCGCGGCCGAGCAGGGTGTGCTGTCCGTCATCGACCTCGGTGCGCAAGGCAGCCGTCCACGGGGCGCGCTCACGCCACGGCGCGCGGACCTTGCGGCACCGGGCGACGGTGTGGTCGGCATCGGCCCCACGGGACGGGGCCACTTCATCGGCTCGGGAGCGTCGCTCGCCGCCGGATACGTGGCCGGCACGGCCGCCCTCATCCGGTCCGCCCATCCCGAACTGACCGCCGGGGAGACGGCACGGCGGCTGACCTCGACCGCTTACCCGGCGGGCGTGCCCCGGCTCGACGCGTACGGCGCCGTCACCACGGTTGCCGCTCCCTCTGCCGCGCCGGCGGAGGCGGCGGACGATTCCGAGCCGGTGCGGCTGCCGACGGATGAGGCGGGTGCCCGCGCGACACAGCGAGCTCTGGTGATGGTGGGCGCCGGCGCCGGTCTGCTCGTGTCCATGGCCTGGGCCGCCGTGATCGTCCCGAGAGGCCGCGCCCGCGGATGGCGGCCGGCCCGGGACGACGCTTCGACGACGACCTGAGACGAACGGCGGATCACCACCGCTGGGTACGGGCCTTCGCGTACCTGTGTCCGATTCTGCGACCGCCTGTTGCGCGAGCGGTTCCCGAAAGTCGTTGTCACCGGGGAAATGGCGTCAGTCGGCGCCCGCGTATACACACGGCCGCTGTCCGGACCCGCGGGTCCGGACAGCGGCCTTTGCGCTTCAAGGCCCCGGCGGCGGGCAGGGCACGGCCAGGCACTGCCGGCCTCCCACCGTTCAGACGGTCCACACGGCGACGAGCGCCCCCCCGGGGTCGCGGGCTCACCCGCGACCCCGGAACCGTCAGACCCTCGAACCACATCCGCACACCTCGACCGGGACGAAACGCCGCCCTGCGCGAGGTCACTTCTCGCCCGGCTCCTCCTCGGCCTGTTCGCCGACGATGGCCGTCTGCATCAGTACGGCCTTGCGGCGGGCGATGTAACGTGCCCGGCCGGGCGGCAGGTTGCGCGGCTTGATGTTGTCGAAGACGTAACCCTCCGACGGCGGACACGACATCAGCAGGCCCGGGGTGTTGACCTCGTCGAGGCGCCTGAGCAACTGGTCGCTGAGGCCCCGGCCGGCACCGGTCGCGGAACGCAGCACCACCAGGTGAAGTCCCACCTCGTGTCCCAGAGCCAGGTACTCGAGAAGGGCCTCGAACGGGTGGTCCATGATGCCGCCGGAGCCGACCATGTCGTAGTCGTCCACGAGCACGAACAGCCGTGGCCCCGTCCACCAGTCCGCGAGCCGCATCCGGGCCGGGGAGATGTCCTCACCGGGGAGGCGGGTCTTGAGGGCCCTGGCCGATCCGGCCACCAGCTCCTTCAGCGGATCGAGCGACACCGCGTGCCCGAGGCGGTACTCCTCCGGGACCGCCTCGGCCAGTTCACGCCGGTAGTCCACCACCAGGATGCGCGCTTCACCCGGGCTGTAGCGGGCGGTGACCGCCTTGGCGACCAGCCGCAGCAGATTGGTCTTGCCGCTTTCGGTGTCTCCGATGCCCACCAGGTGGGGCGTGCGGCTGAAGTCGTGCCACACCGGCGACAGGGTCTCCTCGTCGAGCCCGAGAGGAACCCGCAGTCCGTCCGCCAGTTCCGGTTCCGGCAGTTGTGTGAGGGGCAACCGGTGCGGCAGCATCCGCACCGGCGGCGCGGGAGGCCCCGCCCAGTGCTCGGCGACCTGTTCCACCAGCGCGGCAACCCCGTCGCTGAGATCGTCGGAGGTCTCCCTGCCGTCGATACGCGGCAGCGCGGTCAGGAAGTGCAGCTTGCTGTCGACCGTCAGTCCGCGGCCGGGGCTGCGCGGCACGGTGGCGGCCTTGCGGATGTCGACCACGGAATCCATCGAGTCGCCCAGCCGCAGCTCCAGCCGGGTGGCCATCTGGTCACGCAGCTGGGACGACAGCTCCATCCATCGCGCGGTGGAGATGACCAGGTGGATACCGTAGTTCAGGCCCTGGGACGCGATCTGGCCGAAAGCGGGCAGGAGCGCGTCGAACTCCTGACGCATCGTGCCCCACCCGTCCACCACCAGGAAGACGTCACCATGGGATTCGTCCTCGAACTCCCCGGCCGCACGACGTCTGCGGTAGGTCGCCATCGAGTCGATGTTGTGGTCGAGGAAGAGCTGTTCGCGGTGGTTGAGCACGGCCGTGACCTCGGCCACCGCGCGACTGATCCGCTCGCCGTCCATCCGGTTCGCCACTCCACCGACGTGCGGCAGGCCGACCAGCCCGGCCAGCGTGCCGCCACCCAGATCCAGGCAGTAGAACTGCACTTCGCGCGGGGTGTGGGTGAGCGCGAGAGCCGCGATCAGGGTACGCAGCACCGTCGACTTGCCGCTCTGTGAACCACCCGCGACAGCGATGTGCCCACCGCTGCCCGAGAGATCCACCACGAGCGGATCACGCCGCTGCTCGAACGGCCTGTCCACCAGCCCGACCGGCACCCGCAGAGAGCCGACGCCCGGCCAGCCGGCGGAGACGAGCCCGCGCTCCGGATCGGCGGTCAGCCCCGGCAGCAGGGCGTCCAGGGCCGGCGGCTCGGCCAGCGGCGGAAGCCACACCTGGAGGGCCGGCAGCCCCGCCCCCCGCAGCCGCTCCACGGCGACCGACAGCAACGACGCCCCGTTCTCGTTCTCCTCGACCTGCTCCTCCTCCGGCTCTGCTTCCGGCAGCTCAGCAGGCGCGCGCGGCACCACATAACCGGCCGTCCACGGAACCACCTGGCTGGCGACCCGTGCCTGAGCCACCGCCCCGCGCCGCGGTTGGTACACCCCGGACACGTACGCCGCCCGGAACCGGGTCAGCGCTTCCACGCCGCTCTTGAGGAAACCGGCGCCCGGCTGCGACGGCAGCTGGTAGGCGTCCGGCACGCCCAGTACGCCACGGCTCTCCATGGCGGAGAAGGTACGCAGACCGATGCGGTAGGACAGGTGGCTCTCCAACTGGTGCATACGCCCTTCGTCGAGGCGCTGCGACGCCAGCAGCAGATGGACGCCGAGGGAACGGCCCAGCCGGCCGATCATCACGAACAGCTCCATGAAGTCCCGGTGTGCCGAGAGTAGTTCACTGAACTCGTCGACGACGATGAACAGGCTCGGCAGCGGATCCAAAGGCGTCCCCGCGGCGCGGGCCTTCTCGTACTCGAGCGCCGAGGAGTAGTTGCCGGCCGCCCGGAGAAGTTCCTGACGGCGTATCAGCTCGCCGTGCAGGGCGTCCCGCATCCGCTCGACCAGAGCAGCCTCGTCGGCCAGGTTGGTGATCACGGCGGAGGTGTGCGGCAGTTCGTCCAGGCCCAGGAACGTGGCGCCGCCCTTGAAGTCCACCAGGACGAAGTTCAGGGTCTCCGAGGAGTTCGTCAGCGCCAGGCCCAGCACCAAGGTGCGCAGCAACTCGCTCTTGCCCGAACCGGTCGCGCCGATCAGCATGCCGTGCGGACCCATGCCCCCCTGCGCCGCCTCCTTGATGTCCAGCTCCACCGGAACTCCGTCGCCACCCACCGCGATCGGGACCCGCAGCCGGGCAGCGCCCTTGTTGCGCCCCCACAGGGCGGCCGGCTGATGTCGGGACAGGTCGGGGATGCCCAGCAGAGCCGTCAGCTCCACATCCGTCGACAGCGGCTCGGCGGTCTCCGTGGTCAGCCCCGTGCGATACGGGGCGAGCATCCGCGCAAGGGCCTCGGCGCCGACCGGGCCGACCGCGTCGGGACGACCCAGCGGGGTCGACTGCTCCTTGCGGTTCCGGTCCGTGCGCACCAGCCGCACCCCGTCCGGCTGCACATCCAGCCGCAGCGTCGTTCGTCCCGGACGCCACCGCAGGGACTCCGACAGGTCGAACACGATCACGTTGCGGAACCCGGGGCCGTCGAGCCGGTGCCCGGACGGCACCTGGACCCCGTCCACCACGAGCACGGTGAACGGCTCGTCGCGGCCGGGCACGGCCTCGGGGTCGAATGCCGGACGCTCGGTGAACTCCCCTCCGAGCAGGTCCTCCAGGCCGTTGAAGTCCGACGCCACCATGCGGGCCGGCCCGGCGCCGTCCTGCTCGTGCGGGTGCAGGTTGTGCGGCAGCCACTTGACCCAGTCCCACCCGGCCCGGCGCTCGTCGCTGACGGCCAGCGCGATCCGCACGTCTTCAGGGGTGTGGAAGAGAGCCAGTTGGCACAGGGCGGCCCGCACCATGCCGCGCACCGCCGCCTCGTCCCCGCGCAGCAGCACCCGTGCCCAGGACCGCAGGTAGAGCGCGATGGGCTGGTCCGGCACGGTGCTGTAGGCGCGCATGAACCGTCGCAGCGCGTGTGCTGACAGGGGCTCGAGGTCCTCCACCGGCTTGGTGGACAGCGGGGTCAACCGCAGCGCCAGTTGCTGGTCACCGACGGCCACCCGCACCTCGGCGAAGTCGTCGTCCTTGACCCGGCGCTCCCAGAGCCGCGTCGTCCGCACCAGCGAACGCATCGACGCCGGCTCCGGGTGACGCCAGGCGAGCGCCAGTTGCTGCTCGCTCACAGCCCGGTGGACCTGCCGCCGGGTCTGCGTCAGGTAGCGCAGGTAGTCCCGGCGCTCGCCCCTGAGGCGCTGTTTGCGCTCGCTGCTCTGGCGCATCACCTGGCCGATCATCATCACTGCCGAGGCCAGGACCATTATGCCCAGGGCGATGTACGTGAAGACACTGCCGGACCCACCGGGCCGCAGGAAAGCCAGCATCATGGAAACGGACATCATCGCCATGGGCAGATACGTCCACACCGCCGAGCTGTCCGGCACAGTCTCCGGCAGTGTCGGCGGCTCCTGGAGGGTCAGTTCACCCTCGGGCATGTCCGGCCCGCGCCGACGGGCAGGGCGACGGAAAAGGACGATACTCAACTACTGACTCCTTAACGAGCGCACGGCTCCTGGACGGGGTCATCAACGGGAAGTCGCGTAGCGGGCCATGAGCGGCCCGAGGTCTCAGTACTCTGCAGGCGTTCAGAACCAAGCCCAGCGGATGAACCCCGGGAAGCGTGGCCCCCCACCAATGACTGAGAGCTCTGTGGCCGGCCTGTGCCACATCACCGTTCGTGCCCCTGCCAAGACGATAGACCTGGCTGTACCCGCCGATGTGCCGGTTGCCGACCTTCTGCCGACCGTACTGAGTTACGCGGACGGCGACCTGGAGGAAAACGGCCTGGAACACGGCGGCTGGGTCCTGCAACGTCTGGGCGGAGCCCCACTCGACGAGGAAGCAACTCTCGAGACGCTGGACCTCAAGGACGGGGAGGTAATGTACCTTCGTCCCCAAGCCGATGCCCTGCCGGAGGTGCGCCTCGACGACCTCGTCGACGGGATCGCCGGGGTCACAGGGGAACGGCTGCACGGCTGGAACCCTCAAGGCAGCCGCCGTGTGCTGCGCTGTGCGGTGGTCGTCTGTGTGTTGACGTCCCTGGGAATACTGGCCTGGCCGTCGGGCTCGCTCGCCCTGCGCGTCGCGACCACCGTCGTCGCCGGTCTGCTGCTCCTCGCGGGTGCGGCCTCGGCGAGCCGGGCAGTGGGCGATGCGGCAGCCGGTGCGACGCTGGGAATCCTGGCGGCGCCGTGCCTGGCGTTGGCGGGCTGGCTGCTGCCCGGAGGAGAGATAGCGGGCCCCCAGGCGCACCACGTGCTCGGCGCCCGGCTGATGGCCGCCGGCGCGGCGGCTGCCGGAGCAGCCGTGCTGGCGGTCGCGGCGGCGGCCGTGTACACGCCTTTCTTCATCGCCACAGCGCTGATCGCGATCCTCTCCGCGGCCGCCGGGGCGCTGATGAGCGTCTTCCACCTGCCCGTGGACAGTGCCGGCGCGGGGGTGGCCGCAGCGGTCGTCGTTTTCGGCAGCTTCATACCGGTGCTGTCCTTCAAACTCGCCGGCATGCGGATGCCCGCTCTGCCCAACAGCGCCCGGCAGTTGCAGGAGGACATCGAGCCCTACAGTGGCAGTGACGTCGCCGTCAGGACCGAACTGGCCAGCGACTGGATGACCGCCCTGTACACGGCCACCGGGGTCATCTGCGCCGGCGCCCTGGTCGCTTTGGCCCACGCGCCCGGCCTGGCCGAGACGCTGACCGCGGCGGCACTCTCCCTGCTCCTGCTGCTGCACGGACGAGGCATGGTCAACGTATGGCAGCGTCTGGCCCTGGTGGTGCCGGGCATGTGGGGAGCCGTCCTGCTGGCCGTCGGCAGCGCGGCGAGCCTTGCTCCGGCCGACCGGCCGGCCCTGGTCATAGGGCTGCTGGTACTGGCCGCGGCGCTGGCCGTCGCCTCATGGACCGTGCCCGGCAGGCGCATGGCGCCGCACTGGGGCCGCGCGGCCGAACTGCTGCAGTCGCTCCTGGCCATCAGCCTGCTGCCGCTGACGCTCTGGGTGCTGGGCGTCTTCGGCGCCCTCCGGGCGATGAACGGCTGAACCAGGCAAGGACCGGGAGGACACGAACCGATGCAGTCCAAGCGTGACCAGGTACAGGCCCACACGTTCGCCATGGGCAGACTCACCGCGGGCATGCTGCTCGCCGACCCCGATGCTCCCGAAAGTCCGACGGGACGTACCACCCGTGGTGTGCTCATCGGCCTGCTCGTCGCGGTGCTGATCTCCGCGGGCGCTTTCGTCTACGGGCTGATCGTGCCGGGCGGGAACGACTCCTGGCAGGACGGGAAGAGTCTGATCGTCAACAAGGACACCGGAGCCCGCTACCTGTACATCGACGGCCGCCTCAGGCCGGTACGCAACTACGCCTCGGCCAGACTCATCGGCGGCGCAGACCTGAAGACCACCGACGTGCGCACGCCGTCGCTGCGGGGAACCCCGGTCGGGGCCCCGGTGGGCATCCCCGGCGCCCCTGAATCCGTTCCAGCGGCGGACGACCTGGACAACGGCGCCTGGCACGTCTGCTCCTCCATCAACGTGTCCGGCACCGCGGACGGCGCGGACACGACACCGACCGCGGTCACGACGCTCGTCGTGGGCGCCCCCCTGGAGAACAAGGGGGTCTCCGGTGACCAGGGACTTTTGGTGACCGGCCCGGACAAGGTGACCTATCTGGTCTGGAGGGGGCGTCGCCTCGAACTGGACAAGGCCTCCGGCGCCGCCGTCTCCCTGGGCTACGGCTCCGTGACACCGCGGCCGGTGTCCGCAGCCTTCCTCGACGCCCTGGTCGCCGGACCGGACCTGGCCTCACCCGACGTACCCGGCCGGGGCGCCGCCGGGCCGTCCTTTGCCGGCCGCAGCAGCACGGTGGGACGGGTGTACCTGGCCGAACCGCCTGGCTCGGCCGAGCAGTACTACCTACTGCGGAAGGAAGGCCTGGTGCCCCTGACGGCCACGGAGGCGGCCCTCGTCCTCGGTGATCCGGCCACCCGCGAGAAGGCCTACGGGGGAGCCTCTCCCACGGCCGCGCCGCTGAGCGCCGACATTCTCAGGGAGCACCTGGCGCCCGGCACCGCCGACACGCCACCGGTCTCCAAGGGGCTGCCCGAATCGCCGCCCCGCGCGGTTTCCGTGCCGGAGGGAATGTCCGCCTGCGCCCGGGGGGAGTCGGCCGACGGCCTCACACGCATCACCATGGTGCTGGTGCCGCTGAGTTCCCTGGCCCCGGTCACCCAGACCGCCCCCGGGGAGTTTGCACCGGCCTGCCTGCCGGTTGACGACGTCGTCGTCCGGCCCGGCCACGGTGCCCTGGTGAGGGCGCTGGGCGCAGGTGGCACGCCGGTGGGCGACACGACGTACCTCGTGGCCGACAACGGCGTGAAGTACCGGGTGCCGTCCCGGGCCGCACTCGAGGCGCTGGGATACGCGAGCGGCGATGTGGTGGCGCTGCCCTCCCCGCTGCTCTCCATGCTGAGGTCCGGACCGGACCTGGCCCCGGGCGCCGCCGCACAGGGTCGTACCGCCTCCAGCACCCGGCCTTCCTGCGAAGACGCCACGGGAGAGCCGGGCTAGGCCGTAGAGCAGCCCGCCGGCGATCGAGCTGTGCGAACAGAGGGACGCAAGCCCCGGTCGTTCGATCACCGAACCTCCTTCATCCTGTGCTGCAGGGGTGAAATGAGCTGGTCAGTGGGGGCGGTGACGAGGCAGGGCCCCTCGTCGTCGGCGTGGTGATTCCACTCAGCACGCCGACGACCGGAGGGGCCCTGTTGGTTCCGTATCGAGCCATGCTCGACGTTCCTCACGAGCTGGTCGAGCATGGCTCCTGGCTCATCTACGCCCGAAGGTGTGAACCGAACTCGCCGTGGCGGAAACGGGGCTGCTTCCCACAGGCCTTGCTCGCCCTGGCCCATCTCCGGAAGAACGAGACATTCGCCCAGCTCGGCGTCGGTTGCGGTGTCCCAGAGGCAACTGCCTGACGCTGTGCCGACGAGGTCCTGGACGTTCTCGCCTCGTGGGCACCCGGCCTGCACGAGGCCCTGACCGGTCCGGGCGAGGTCGACTTCGTCATCGTGGACGGCACGCCGATCCCGATCGACCGCATCGCTGCAAACGAGCCGTACCACTCGATGAAGCACCGCAGACACGGCATGAACGTGCGGGTCATCGCCCGTCCGGACGGCACCCGGCTCCGGTTCTCGCACGCAGCCCCGGGACGCGCCCATGTCCTGACCGCGGCTCGCGCCCACCGCATCGTCCAAGCCTGCCCGGCCCGGCAGATCCCCGTGCTCGCGGACCGCGCCTACCAGGGTGCCGGCGCCACCGTCCGCACCCCCTGCTACCGCCACCACGAACTGCCCGAGCACTACCAGCACCACAACCGCGACCACGCCCGCCTGCGCGCACCCGGCGAACGCGCCTTCGCCCGGCTGAAGTCCTGGCGGGCACTGCGCAGAGCGCGCTGCTCAACCCGATGCGCCAGCCGTACCGTCCAAGCCGTCCACACCCTCTTGACCTGCGACTACACAGGATGGAAGAGGTTCACCGAGGAAAGTTCCTCAGATAAACCTCAACCGAAGACGCCCTCAAGTGGAGCAGCCCTACTCTCTTCCCCATCCCGCAGGTACCTCCTCAACCACCAAGGGACAGGACCATGACAGGCAACATGCAGCAGTCGGACGCACGACTGACTCAGAACGGCATCGAGTCCCTCAACCAGGCTCGCAACGAAATCGTGAAGTCCCGACGGCACGTGGAGACCTTGAAGGAGGTCCTCAGGAGCAAGTACAAGGGCGGCGACGGCGCGGCGTACGGCGAGTTGCTGAGGTTGTGGGACGAGAAGTGCGCGATCGTCCAGAGGAACGTCGAGGACATGATCGACAAACTCGGCGGCAGCCGGCAGACGCAGGCAAGGACACAGGCCGCTGCGATGGACTCCATCGCCCAGGGCTCTGCCACCTCCCAGGCGGTCTTCGACGCTCTCAAGAACGTCTGACCCGATTCCTCGGCCCCCGCCACACCTACGACTGAGAAGAGATTTGTGATGGACGACGGCTACATCTACGTCGATTACACGCACCTGAACGATGTCGGTGACTCCATGGCCCAGCAGACCAAGCTCATCGCCGGAATCGTGGAACGCCTGGAGACGGAGCTCCAGCCACTCAAGAACACGTGGATCGGCCTCGACGCCACGGAGTACCAGAACAGGCAGCGGGAGTGGGACGGGGCGGTCCTGGGGATGCAGCGGCTGCTCACCTCGCACGCCGGCCTGCTGGCGGAGATCGGATCCAGCTACAAGCAGAGCGAAAACCAACTGGCCGATCTCTGGTCCCAGGTCACCATAGGCCGCTGAGTCGCTGAATTCTTCGGTCCGAAGCTGTTCGCCGTCCGGCCGCCGGGCCGGACGGCGAACAACCATCAGGAGAAAAGATATGACCGATCTGACGCAATTGGACGCCTCGCACCTGCAGACCTTCGTCGACACCGAAGTGGCTGACTTCAACAAGGACCTTGTAGACATCGGAAAGGACGTACCCGAAGGCACCCGGGCCCTGAAAAGTCTCGTAGAGGGGTACCACACCCCCGAGGGGAAACACCTCCAGGAAAATCCTTATCTGACCATTGGGCTCATGGCGGCTGAAGGTGGGCTGGTGAAGGGAAATACCCTCGTCAGCCGGATAGCAGATGTTTCCAAGGGGATCGTCGATGTCCTGGCGGCTGAGCAAAACCTGTTCAAGCACATCGCCAGAAACCTGGAGGAGACGATCAAGGTCTTGCAGAAGAATCAGGACCAGAGTCTCACCGCGATCAGTGCGGAGAAGATGCTCGACCTCTTCTCCGATGTCGACAGCGATCTGAGCGGCACACCTGCTTCGGACAACTCCACCTCCAAGGCGGCGTAGTTGCCGTCCCTCCCTCCTCTTCCTACCCCAGGAGCGTGCTGCTGTGGCTGCCGAGCCTTCCTTTGAGGCCGACCCCGATGACTACTGGGGGAGGGCCGTCTCCCTCCTCACCGGCTACATGATGCCGAAGAGGAGCGCGCTCTTCGACAAACTCAAGAGCGAAGGCGACATTCCCCTTTTCCGTATGGGCTTCAAGGACATGGTCATGAGACCGGTCATGCCCGAGGACTATGCGGCGATCAGTGGGTGGATGACCCATGAGGGAGAGGATTACGACCTGGTCTTCTACACGGCGAAGGGTCGCGACAACGTGAAGATGCAGCGGGCCCGGATCGTGTTCATCGGGGTGCTCACCGATGAGAACGGCAGGGCGGTGCTGTTCACGGGGCCCGAGACCAGAAGGACGGGCGGCGAGTTCACGAGCGTCGTTGAGAAGGATGCGCAGTGGGACAACCGGCCGCCGCAACGCTACATCTTCGGAGGCAGAGCGGCGCTCGAGGCGTTGCAAACAGGTGATCGGAGCACCAAGGGTTTCGCCTACAACGGGTTGTCGGTCGCGGACGTCCATGCTGTCGATATCAAGGCGTTCACGCGCACGGCGCAGGCGTTCGACCGGGTGAAAAGTTTCTTTGTGAGCCAGAGTGACACGCTGGAGCGATGGGAGAAGTCGCTGGGCGACGAGCAGGCGTCGTGGAAGGGAAAGGCGGCCCAGGTCTTCCACAACCTCATCGTTCAGGTGCGATCGAACTATGCCGACTACGTGGATCAGTTCGGAGGCAAGGATTACGAGCCCTCCCACACCACGCTCGACGGCTACCGGCCCCGCTCTCGCTTCGCCGCTGCCCTTGCGGGAGCTCAGCTGGACCTGTCGATTCAGGTCAACGTGCTCCTGAACGCATGGAACGCATGGGCCGCCGACGGCAAGAACGACCCACACCGGGCAGTGCTGGAAGAGCTGAATGAGGTGTGGGATTGGGTAGTGAAGAACAACATCAGTCAGATAGGCAAGGTCGAGCATCACGACAGCCGCTCAGGCATTTCGACTACGTACCACACCACCGAGGCCTTCAGCCAAGTCCACCCCAAGTACGGAGACCTCGCGGAACGCAGCACCTACAGGAAGATCGCCGAGGCGGCGGTGGAACGGTGGAACAAGCGTGTTGAAGATGAACTCGAATACTATGCCCGTTATGCCCTGGCCAAGCTCAACAACCATTGGCTCGACGCTGCGGCAGTCTTCACTCAGCCGGTGGAGACCACCAGTCGCACCTCGCTGACGGAGGCCTGGCAGAAGGAACAGACTCAGCTCACCCAGGAGAAGCTCGGCCAGACCAACGACGCCCTCACTAAGAGCTTTGACGGCCTCGGCAAGGCGTTCAACGACTTGATCAGCGGATTGAACGACTTCGGGAGTGAGCAGGGCGGCAGCCCCCAAAGCGACAACGTCAATACGGACGGCCTTGCCAGAGAACTCCCCCAAAGCCCGAACGGCCCGAAGGCCGGGCTCGATGATATCGGCACCGGCGGCGGGTCCACGGATTCGGCAGGGACGCCGACGATCGTGCCGCTGAACCCCCTGCTCGGAATCGGCTCGGCCTCCAGCCTGAACTCCGACCCGGCCGGTACGAACAGCAGCCTCCGAAACCCGGACGGCAGCACCACCGTCCTCAACTCCGACGGGTCGTTGGCCACCATGCACCCGGGCGGTGGCCTGAGCGTCTTCAACCCGGCCACCGGCACCATGACCACGACCTCGCGGGACGGGAAGACAAGCAGCACCTCTCTTGACCCGGGTGTGGTGCTCGAGAATCCGGACGGCAGTACGACGACGCTGAACCCTGAGGGGAAGCTGACCACAATGTCCCCGGACGGGAGCAGCATGGTGGTTGATCCGTCGTCCGGTGAGGCTGTGACGACCCGCCCCGACGGCTCGGTGATCACTGAGTTTCTGAATCCGTCGGTGGCCACTGGCCCCACGCCCGATGACAGCACGGGGCTGCCGTCGCATGCCGAGATCTCGGCCTGGCGCCCGGATCTGACTCGTCTGAACGACTTGGTGACCAGCACCGATCTCCATGGTGATGCCGGCGTGGGAAGGGCCGGCATGACCCTTCCAGCCGCCGCATCCGTGGCGGACGCGACCCATTCCTCCTTCACATCCGACGACTTCGCGACTTCTCAGCTCAACCCAGCGGTCAGCCAGAGCGGTGACGACGGCACGTTGTCGTACGAGGAGTACGACAGCACTCCCTATTCCGGAGGCGCGTTGGGGGCGCCCCCGCCCAACGGGTTTGCCTCCGAGACGGGGCTGCCGAGCGGCGCCGTTCCTCTGAATCCGGACCTCGCTGGTGTAACGGATGGTGCCGGCAGCGGCAGCGGCAGCGGCAGCGGCAGCGGCGGCACGGGCATGCCCATGATGCCGATGGGCATGGGCGGCATGGGCGGACCCGGCGGAGCCGGAGGGGGCGGTGGCTCGTCGAACAGCGAACGGGTCCGCAACGTGTTGACCGATGGCGACGGCGCCGCCGTGCGCAGGCCGAAGCCGCGTGCTGACACGGCCGAGGACGGCGAGGACAGGGCCTACGCCAGAAGAGGACGGACCACCACGTCGTCGTCCTATCTCCCGGCGGGCGGCCAGGGCACCCAGGGTGCCCAGCGGACGGAGACGAGCGGCCGGGATCGGTCCGGTTGGGAGCCCGAGGACGGGGACGTCTGGGGCGCGGACGAAGGCGGCGCTCCGGCGGTCATCGGCCGGTGACGTCGGCCAACGGACAGGACGACAAGGCGAAGGAGGATCCGGTGACTGAACCGGCATCGATGGAGAAGAAGCTGGCCGATGCGATGGCCGAGCTCGAAGCGACCCAGGAGGCGGTGGCCAAGGCGGAGGCGGAGCTGAGGGAGGCGTCGTTCACCGTGCGGTCCAGGGACCGGGCGGTGGAGGTGACCGTCGGTCACCAGGGCGAGCTCACAGCACTGAGGTTTCTGGAGGGCAAGTACCGGAGCATGGCGGCGGGGGAGCTTGCCGCGAGCGTCCTGGACGCGGCGGAACGTGCCAGGACACAGATGTCCCGACATGTGATGGAGACGTTCCAGCCTTTCACCCAGCCGAGCACGGCGGTGTCGGAGCTGGCGGGAGTGGACATCGACTGGGCCGAGATCTTCGGTCCCGCGGTCCTGGAGGCACCGGAGCGGGCGGCCGGTCGCAGGGGCAGTGGCCGACTGCGTGACGAGATCAACGAGGACGGGGAGGACGATCACGATGTCTGATGCCAACGCCTATACCGCTGATACGGCCCGGATCCAGGGTGGTATCCGGCAGGTTCACGAGATCAGCACGGCGGCGCAGAGCATGCTGCGGAATTTCGAGAACCGCCTGAAGCCGACCGCGGGCTGGCCCGGCGAAGACGACAGTTTCGCCAAAGCGACAAAGCCGCATGCGCAGAGGGAGAACGTGACGGCTGCGGAAACCATGCGGGCGATAGTGGAAGCGATCGTCGCCATCGCCGATGGCACCAGCGAGAACGTGAAGAACATCCGGTCCACGCAGGCCGGGAACCTGGATGCCATCCTCCGGTCGCCGGGCGGCAACTCCACTGGAACCAACGGCAGGAAGCACTGACTCCGGCACGGCAATCCCATTCCCACCGCTGGTGAACAATCTGTTTGTTCGTCCTTGGAGGCGGGCGGCCGTCCATGGAGTCCGGTGCTCCGCCCTGGGGGATATTCCCGGACCGTGCCGCCGGGTGTCGAGCCCCTGCCGCATATCCAGGGCAATGTTCGTATGATCCCGTCGCACCGTAGGAATGACACGATGACCACAGCACGGCCTCAGGGCACCCAGAACATTCCGTCGCAGGCCGGGGAATCGGCAGCGGCGCAAGGAGACACGGCAACGGGGACGGTGGAGGCTGCGGGTTCACCGGCGGTGCTGCCGGCTTCCCCGGCCGGAGGCGTTACGACTGTGCTTCCCGTCGTAGGGAGTGCCGAGCAGGGGACTCCCGGTCCGGAGCCGGCGTCGCCGGTCGTCGGGGAGCCGGAAGCGGCAGGTGTCGCGGCGACCGCCGGGAAGGGCGGTGAGGCGGGAGCGGAGCCTGCTGCAGCGGTCGATGTGGAGGAAGAGGCAGGTGAGACGGCTGGTGGCACGGACAAGGCTGCCGCGGACGTCCCGCCTGGGCGGCCGCACAAGAGTCTGCTGGCCGGGGCTGCGATCGTGGGAACTCTTCTGATGGCGGTGCCGTTCCTGGTGAGCAGCGGCGATGAGGAGGAGGGAGTGGCTCCTGCTGGTGCGATGCCCGGCACGGTGCTGGGGTCTCCGGCGGGTGGCGTCATGGTCGGCCCCATCGAGACAGCGTCGCCGACCGCGAACAGTACCTCTCAGAAGGCGCGTTCGGGCAAGAGTCCCGCTGGGCAAGGGGATGCTGGTGGGCCCCGGGTGGGAGGGGAAAGCACTGCCGGGACACCTGTAGCCCGTGAGGTGGGGGGCAGTGGCCCTGCGTCGGCGGGTAAGAATCCGAAGCCGTTGCCGCGGCCCACGGTGGGTGAGGATCCGAAGCCGTCGCCGCGGCCCAGCGCGGCTCAGACTCTGGGTAAGTCCAAGTCGTCCAGGAAGTCCTCCGGTGTGCCCGGTGTTTCCATCCGCAGCCACCACTCGGGCCAGTGCATCGATGTCACGGACGGTGGGGGTGACGGTACGCCGTTGCAGATCTGGGGCTGTAGCGGAGCGGCACAGCAGACGTGGCGTTTCATGGGCGACGGGACGGTGCGTTCCATGGGGCTGTGTATGGATGTCGCCTGGGGGGCGACGGGCAACGGTGCCGTGATTCAACTGGCCCGATGCAGTGGCCATCCCGCCCAGCAGTTCCGGCTGAACTCCTCGCACGACCTGGTCAATCCGCAGGCTGACAAGTGCGTTGACGTGAGGGAGCAGCAGGTGGCCAACGGCAGCCGGTTGCAACTGTGGGATTGCAACGGACAGGACAACCAGAAGTGGAGCGTCGGCTGAGGCTACCAGTTGCGTCGCTTGTGGCAGAGAGAAGTTGGCCGATGCTTTGGCCGAGTTTGAAGCGACGCAGGAGGCTCTGGCCTGGGCTGAGGCGGAGCTGAGACTTTCCAGCCCTTTCATGCAGTCGAGCGAGGCGGTGCCGGAGCTGGCGGACTTGGACATCGAGGATCCAGGCCGGTATCCGGCAGGTTCATGAGATCGGCACTGCGGCGCAGAGCATGCCGCGGAGGTTGAGCGCGGTCTGAGGCTGATTGCGGGCGGCCGTCGCGACCGCCGATGGCACCAGCGAAAACGTGAGGAATAGCCGGTCCGCGCGGGCCGGGAGCCTGGCCGCGGGCCTTCGGTCGCCGGGTGGCAACTCCACCGGAAACAAGAGCAGGAAGTACTGAATTTTTCATGGCAATCCAGGTCTCACCGCTGGTGAACAATATGCTGTTCGTCCTTATTGGCGAGCGGTTGATGCAGGCGAATGAGGACCTGGCTCGTGACAGTCATGCGGCGTTCAGGAGCTTGGCTCATGATGTCCGTGGTCTGTCGGATGTCATTGAGCGTACGGTTTCGGGTACTGCGAGGGCGCTGCCGCCGCAGGTGGGGAACGATTATGTGCGTGCCATGGGCATGTTCGTGGATTCGGGTGGTACGGGGTATCTGAAGCAGTTCGCGGGGCGGTTGGACGATATTGCCGATGGCCGGGTGAAGACTTCGTACGACATTATGGAAGGCAAGTGGCAGATCAGTGCTGAGGTCA